>JACKBL010000007.1:300000-397654 GCA_020634515.1 Ardenticatenales bacterium
CGACGCAACAAATTGAGTCGGACCGGTTGGAGTTGAGGCAGCGTCTAGAGCAAGAGCTGAGTCAGGTTGTTTTAGCTACGGAAGGGGAATCTGATCTGATTGCGCGTCTGGAGGATGGGATGCAGGGGGTGTCGCTGGATGCGTATTTGCCGGCATTGCTCGAACTCTACCCCATCCTCTCCCCGGAAATACAAAACCAGCTAGATACCCACGTTCCTCCCTGGCTGTATGAACGCAACGAAAGTCGCCTCTTAGCCAAACTGATGCGTAACCGCGACCTCAGCGCCGTGGTCCGTGAACGCGCCCGTCTGTGGATGCAGGCCGCCTGGTCCCCAACGGCCCCCGTGGAAGCAGCAGGCGACATCTCCTTTTATCAGGCGTATCACTACTCCGATGACTCGCAAGGCATCATTATTTTGCTTTGGTTTAGCGATGCCCAAAGACGAAAGGCTGCCGGCATGAGCTTTCTCATTGATTATAATCCCCCGTGGGAAGGAGCCATCAAGGACATCGGAGACTTGCCCCCATGTTCCTTTAAGCAAGCTGTGCGCCGCTACGTCAATCCCTGGATGCAGCGTGGTTTGAAGCTGGAGAAGGTGGGAGCGGCGGAAGCAAAGCGGATTATCATCCAATGCCTGGATGTCAATCGCCGCGAAAAGATCCGCCTGCCGCGCGACCTGGTGCGTTCTCGCCAGCTATTCTTGGAACATGTTCTCACCTTGCCTGACTTGCCCGACACCCTACCGTTTACCGAAACGGATTTCCTTTGGTTGAGCAAATTAGAGAAGACGGCGGAATCTATCCGGGCGTTTGAACACGCCGTGGGCCGCCGCGTGCGCCTGCCCGATGGCCAGGAAGTCATCGTTATGGGGGACCCTTTCGACGATGATGATTGGTAGCGTTTGTATTGCTTCCCTCGTTGGGTGCGGAATGCCGGCAACATTTCAATAATTCATGGTTGGCTGCAAACGAAACGGCGCACGGAACGTTTCACGATCTGGCGTGCGGCAAAAACGTTGACGGCGGTCGTTGCTCATTTTCGAAACGATGGATGGCTTGTTGCTGCATATCTTGAAAAGTGCGCCACGCTTGAGTGACCATTTGTCGATCACTTGTCGAGGAAGGTGGGCAAGATGAAGGATACGACCCTGACAGTGGGCGCGTATGGAATTGTGGTGGATGAGTACGGGCAGGTGCTGATGGTGCGGCGGGATGATTCGCGCACGTGGGCGCCGCCCGGCGGCGGGGTGGACGCGGACGAGATGCCCCCGGATGCCGCCGCGCGCGAGGTGGAGGAGGAGACCGGTTTGAAGGTGCTGCCCTTGCGCCTGATTGGCCTTCATTACATGCGCCTCTGGCGGAATGAGTACCTGTCCTTTGGCTTTCGCTGCCTGCGGCGCGGCGGAGAATTGACCCCCTCGCGGGAAACGCCCGCCGTGGGTTTCTACAATCCGGCGCAGCCCCCCGGACGCATCGCTTCCAGCCACCGGCAGCGACTGATACGTGGCCTGACGCACGATGGCGCGCAACCTTATTGGGGCACGCAGCGTCCGGCGCTGAACACGACTTTGACGCGCGGTCTGTTACTGCCGTTTGTTTATCGGTACATGGATTGGCAGCGGTGGCGGCGGGGCGAGCCGCCGTACCGGAAGCCACGCGGCTGGACGATAGAAACGCGCTTGATTGCGCGTAACGTGGCGGATGAGGTGTTGTGGCTGCGGGCTGATGATGGGTTATGGCGGCTGCCGGTTGGCTACCGGGCGCGGCGGGAAGCGCCCTGGGATGCGGCGACGCGGGTGATGGCGGGTTGGAATGTGCCGGCACAACTGGAACATTTCGCGGGAGCAACTGTCGCCGCGCACAATCACATGACGCTTGCTTTTACGACAACAACGCTTACGCGGCTTCCCCGTGTGCAGGACGACCAGGAAGCAGCGTTTTTCCCCATAGCGCAGCCGCCGTCGGAGGCAATGCCGGCACACCTCACCACCCTCCAGCACGCCACACAACCTCCCCCCCTCTACTTCCACCGCCAGAAAACGTGAAAACAGGCAACAGTCAACAATCAACGAAAAACAGCTCCGCTTGTTACCAACCACCAACTGTCCACTACCCACTGACCACTTCTTTCGGAGAAGCATTTCATGACCACCATTTTTGGCAAAATAATCCGGGGAGAAATTCCCGCGGACATCGTTTACCAGGACGAATGGGTCACCGCGTTTCGGGACATTCACCCGCAGGCTCCCGTTCATATCTTGATCGTGCCCAACAAGGAAATTCCCACCGTCAACGACCTCACGGAAGAGGATGCGCTGGTGGCCGGGCGCATGGTGTTGGCCGCGCGACAGTTGGCGCGGCAGGAAGGTATCGCCGCCGATGGCTACCGCCTGATGATCAACTGCAATCGGCATGGCGGGCAGGAGGTGTTTCACCTGCATATGCACCTGCTCGGCGGGCGCCCGCTGGGCCCCATGCTGCAGCAGTAGGCGCGGCACCTGTCTGTGCGCCGCGTGATCTCCATTTGGTTTGCCGTGCGCCGCCGCTGGTGGTTGCTGGGGCTGCTGCCGCTATTGGCCTGCGCGTTTCCCACGCTTGCGCCCACGCCCACCCCTGCCGTTTTGCCTGATGCGGTGGAGACGAGGGTTGTGCCGGCATTTGCCGGCATCCCCCAAACCGCCCCCGACACCGCTCCCGCGCCCCCCTTTGCCCCCTACACCCTCGCCCCCATCAACCGCGCCCACGCCCCCATCGACTACCCCTTCACCTTCGACACCCTGCTGGACCCCGGCCTCCTCACCCGCCTCAACCCCTCACAGCAACTCCTCCTCAGCCGCAACGGATTCGTCGTCCTGCCCGTCCCCTGGCCCCAACTCTACCAGGTCTACCAGCGCGCCCGCGAAACCGGCGACCCCATTTTCATCTCCACCGACGCCGTCCTCGCCCTCACCGACACCCTGCTCACCGCCGCCTGGCAGCGCGCCGAACAGGGCACGCTCACCGACGACCTGTACGCGCTCAGCCAGGGCATGCAAGAGGCGGCGGCGCGGCAGCAGCAAGACGCCGTCTCGCCCGTGCGGGAAGCCGCGCGGCAAAACCTGGCCTTTTTCACCATTGCCGGGCGCTTACTCGACGTCGATTTTCCCGTGCCGGAAGCGGTTGCGGAGATAGTCGCCGACGAGTTGATTTTGCTCGATCGTGGCGGCATCTTCGTCTCGCCCCTGTTGGGAGAACCCCACGACTACAGCCGCTATCGGCCATTCGGCCATTACGCCGCCGATCTCCGCCTCTCTGGCACCTTCCGCGCCACGACCTGGTATCAACAGGTTGCCTTCGACCTGGATCAGCCAGACCTGGAGCGACTGCGGCAACAGGCGCGCCAACTCCTACTGCTGGGGCGCGGCCTGCAAACCAGCCAGAACTGGACCCGCTGGCAGCGTGTGGTCGCCGCGCAGGCCTATTTCATGGGCGCCCAGCCCGCCGACCTGACCCTGCCACAACTGGCGGCGGCGGCGCAGGCTGTTTATGGGGGTTGGCCGTTGCCGGTGGAACTGGCGGACACGGCCCGCCTGGACAACTTCATCGCCACAGTGCGGGCGCAATCTTCCCCTGGCGCAGTTGTGCGCTGGTTGCCGCGCCCGCGTCCGTTGGCCGACGCCCTCTTGCCCGATCTCCTCTTCAACCGCGTCGGCGGCTACGAAGGCCCCCAGGACGTGGCCCCATTTACGGGCGTGGTCACGCCCATTGGCGTGGTGCGCGGCCGTCCGCATGGCCTGGACCTGGCGGCGCTCTCTGGCTCGGCGGCGGCATGGACGGTGCTGGAGAGCGGCGGCGACACGCAGTACCAGGGATTTGCCGCCCAGTTTGCCGCGCTGCAAGCACGGATAGACGCCTGGGACGCGGCGACATGGACGGAGACGTTGGATGGTGCGTGGCTTTATAGTTTGCTGCCGCTGCTCTCGCCCCCGGCGGCGGATGCGCCTTCCTTTATGCGCGCGCCCGCCTGGATGGATAAGCAGTTGATGTCCTGGATGGGGGGTTGGGTGCTGGCGCAGGCTGACCTGGCGTGGCAGCCATCATCCCCGCTGACGCCGACGCTGCCGCTGGTTGCCGGCAATGTGGAGTGGGGGTATGTGGAGCCAGTGCCGGCATTTTACGCCCACCTCGCCGCCCTCACCCAACAGGTCCGCGATGGCCTGGCGCAGCGGGATTTGCTCGACGCGGAAATGGGCAAAAAACTGGCGCAATTAGCCGAATTGTTGCATAAATGCCAGCAGATCACCGCCAAAGAACTGGCCGGCGTGGAGAACCTTAGCCCGGAGGAACAGTCCCTGATGCAAACCTTTGGCGACGACTGGCAGCGCCTCGTCACTTTCACGGATGGCCTCGCCGCCTCGTTGCCGCCCACCCTCGTTGACGCCTACACCGACCCCAACACAGGCCAGGCGCTCCAGGTCGGCGTGGGAGAAGCGTGGCAAATCTACGTGATTGTGCCCATTGACGGGCAGCCCGTGCTGGCCGTGGGCGGCGTCTTCAGCGGCTACCAGTTTGGCGGCGCGGCAGACCAACGCCTTCCCCGCGCCGACTGGCCCACCCTCACCCCGCGCCCCCAACCCGCCCCCTGGATGCGCTCCTACCTGGCGCCATGAGGGAGTGGCGAGGGGCAAGGGGCGAGTGGCGAGGGGCAAGGGGCCGCTAACCACCAACTGCCAACTACCAACTATCAACTATGATCACCAGCCATCGTAACACATTGGTCAAACGGATAAAACGACTGCGGCAGCGTAAGTACCGGCAGCAGGAGCAGGCTTTTTTTGTGGAGGGGCCGCGCGCGTTTTTGGCGGCGGTGGAGACGGGGGCGCGGGTGGAGTCGGTGGTTTATTGCCGGCATTTCCTCCGCAGCGAAATCTGTTACACCACCATCGCCGCCCTGGAGCGGCAAGGCGTACCCTGCCTGGAACTGTCGGCGGAGGTGTTTGCGGCGGTGGCGGAGCGGGAGAATCCTGCCGGCATCGGTGCCATCATCACCGCCGCCCACACCCCCCTACACACCCTCTCCGTCCAATCGGGCAGCATCTTCGTCGCCCTCGTCGAAGCCGCCGACCCCGGCAACGTGGGCGCCATCCTACGCACCCTGGACGCCGTTGGCGGCGCGGGCCTCATCCTCATCGGCCAGACCACCGATCCCTTCCACCCCACCGCCGTCAAAGCCAGCATGGGGTCCCTCTTTACCGTGCCTCTCTGCGAAGTGGCGACGCTGGCGGAAGTATTAGACTGGGCGCGGCAGTGTGGCGCGCG
Organism: Ardenticatenales bacterium; assembly: GCA_020634515.1. Lineage (NCBI taxonomy): Bacteria > Bacillati > Chloroflexota > Ardenticatenia > Ardenticatenales > Ardenticatenales bacterium. Next base: position 305,299 of record JACKBL010000007.1, read on the forward strand.
CGTCGTCGCCACCTCCGCCCATGCACCGCAAGATTACTGGTCGGCTCCCCTAACCCCGCCGTTGCTCCTCCTCATGGGCAGCGAGCGCCACGGCCTGGACCCCGCCACCCTGGCTGCCGCCGACCTGAGCGTGAGCATTCCCATGCACGGCTCCGTGACCTCGCTCAACCTGAGCATCGCCACTTCCCTCCTGCTCTACGAAGTCGCCCGCCAGCAGCGTCCTTCACCAGACGCGAACGATGGATGAGAAGATGCGGCGCGACGCAACATATGAGGCCTGTTGCCTGTATAATGTGGCGAGTTTCCCATGCGCGGGTCCGTACCGCGATGGATGAAAACAATCACAGATTTCGCAGATGACGCGGATTTGTCTTGATGATAGTTGGCAGGCGGCGCATCTGACTACTGACCCCTATTCTCGAAGGAGACTTCACCGGCTGCCGCCGACCACCATGAATGAAAATGATGTGCCGTCGTAGCCCGATTTTCCAAATCGGGCGGGCGATTTGGAAAATCGCCCTACATTTTCGAAGGAGGTATGACCATGAGACGTAGAAGATTGATGAGGCGACCGCTGATCGGAATGCCCGCGCGTCGCGCACTGCGGCGGCGGCGCATGTTTCGCCGCATGACGCGACGTTTGGTACTGCGGACGGGGGTTGTTTTACTGCTGGGAGGGACGGCTGCTGCCGGCACTTACGCGGCCATCAAGCTGCATGAAAGAGATGTGCGCCGCATCGAACAAACCACCGGTCGGCGCGCTGAAGACCTGAGCGAAACGGAACTACTCGCCGCCATGAAGCGGCTCGGCATCCAAAAACTAGAACTCACCCCTGAAGACACCGACGCCATCCACGCGGCCAACGTCGAAGACGGCCTGGAATGACGGCCGGCCGCCGCCGCCGACATGCCCATGTCGGCGGCGGCGGCTTTGGGGGCGTGACTACTGCCAGCCTTCAATCAAATCCTCAAACTTAAAAACGGGGACGGGCAGCCGCCGACAGCCGTGCGTGACTACTGCCAGCCTTCAATCAAATCCTTAAACGTACTCACAAAAGCATCGGCGCTGGCCCCATCCAAAATGCGATGGTCGAAAGTGAAGCTGACGTAAGCCAGCGGACGAATAGCAATTGCATCGTTGATCACCTTCACGCGCTTTTCGATTTTGCCCACGCCCAAAATGCCGCACTGCGGCTGATTGATGATCGGCGTCGCAAACAGGCTGCCCGACGTGCCATGATTGGTCAGCGAGAACGTTCCGCCTTGCACGTCGTCAGGGCGCAGTTGCTTGTTGCGGGCGCGTTCGGTCAGGTCGTTGATGGCGCGCGCCAACCCCAACAGATTGAGGCTGTCCGCGTGCTTGATCACGGGCACAATCAGACCGCCCTCAATGGCTGCCGCCATGCCGATATTGATGTCGCGGCGCAAGAGTAACCCCTCGTCCGTCCAACTGCTGTTCACGCGCGGGTGCGCCTTTAGCGCCTCCACCAGGGCGGAGATGATGTAGGCCGTAAAGGTCAGGTTGGCATTGTCGCGGGCAAAGGTCGCTTTGTGCGCGGCGCGATGAGCCGCCACCTGGCTGAAGTCCACTTCGAACACCGTGGTGACATGCGGGCTGGTGTGCTTGCTGCGCACCATGTGTTCGGCAATGGACCGGCGCATATTGCTGTGCGGAATGAGTTCCGCGCCCAGGGGAGTCGTGGAGACGGTGGGCGGCGTGTAGGTCGGAGCGGGGGCAGGTGGGGCAACGGAGGTCGGCGGCGGCGCGGGAGCCACGGGCTGGGGTTTGGCCGCGGGCGGTTCAGGCGCGGGCGCGGCAGCGGGAACGGTCGCCGCGGCGGACTCGCGCGTGGTCACGTAGGCCAGGATGTCCTTCTTCGTAATGCGCCCATCGCGCCCCGTGCCCGGCACTTTCATCAGGTCCACGCGGTGTTCGGCGGCAATGCGGGAGACAACGGGACTGATACGGCCAACGCCCTGGCGCAGCGGTGGCTCTATTTCCACAGGAGCGGGGTGGCTTTGGCCGTTGGCGTGGGCGGCGGCGGGCAGCGTCGCGGGGGTCGCGCCCGGCGGCACGCTTTCGTCGGCCTGCCCGATGTAGGCCAACACCGTCCCTACGGGGACGGTTTCGCCTTCGGAGACGAGAATTTGCAGGAGAATGCCTTCATTCTCTGATGTTGCTTCCGTCGTGACCTTATCCGTTTCAATCTCCAGAATCGGCTCATACAGGGCCACCGGTTCCCCTTCCGCCTTCAGCCAGCGGCTGACCGTTCCCTCAATCACACCTTCCCCCATGTGGGGCATAACAACTTCAAAAGCCATGTTTTTCCCTCATTTCTCCACCTTCCAGGAAGCTCCAAGTTTTCTGGAAGGTTCCGCCTATCTTCTAGGAAGCTCCAAACTTCCTGGAAGGTTTTAATAGAAAACCGGATAGTGGGCCGGGTCCGCCTCATTCATGATTTCGTAGACCGCCTGGAAGATCGTCTCCGCGTTCGGTTTTGACCAGTAATCGCCATCGGAGCCGTAGGCGGGGCGGTGTTCCTGCCCGGACAGGGTGCGCGGCTCCGAGTCCAGCCAGTAGAAGCCACCTTGCTTCTCGATTACTTCTTGCATCATGTACGCGGTTGTGCCGCCGGGCACGTCCTCGTCCACAAACAGGATGCGGCTCGTTTTTTCCAGCGATTCCACGATCACGCCATCCAGGTCAAAAGGCAGTAGCGTTTGCACGTCGATTACTTCCGCGTCTACGTTGGCCTGCGCCAGCAAATCGGCGGCTTCCAGGGCGATGCGGCAGCACGCGCCGTAGGTGACGATGGTGATGTCCTGGCCGTGGCGCAGAATCTCGGGCACGCCCAGCGGGATCGTGTACTCGCCGATGTTTTGCGGCAGCGGTTCCTTTAGGCGATACCCGTTGAGGACTTCCACCAGCAGGGCCGGCTCATCGGCCATGAGCAGCGTGTTGTAGAAGCCTGCCGCCTGCGTCATGTTGCGCGGAACCAGCACGTGCATGCCGCGCAGCAGGTGGATGGCTCCGGCCATGAGGGAGCCGGAATGCCAGATGCCTTCCAGCCGATGGCCGCGCGTGCGCACGATGACGGGGGCCTTCTGGCCGCCGACGGTGCGCCAGTGCAGTGTGGCCAGGTCGTCGGAGAGGATTTGCAGGGCGTAGAGTAAATAGTCGAGATATTGGATTTCGGCGATGGGGCGCAGGCCGCGCATCGCCAGGCCGATGGCCTGGCCGATGATGGTGGCTTCGCGGATGCCTGTATCGGAGACGCGCAGCGACCCATATTTTTCCTGCAATCCGGCAAACGCCTGGTTGACGCCGCCCAACTTGCCCACGTCCTCGCCAAAAGCGATCACGCGCGGATCGCGGGTCAGCATGGCGTCGAAGCAGGCGTTCATCAGCTCGAAGCCGCTTACCAGGGGGGCGTCATCCGCGTAAATAGGCTCGACTTCGGGCACATTGAGGGCGGATTCGGCGGATTGGCTGTAGACGTGGGAGCTGTAGCGGGTGGTGTTGATGCCGTCCTGCTGTCGTTTCCATTGAATGAGCGCCTGTTTGGCGGGGATGGGTTCGTCCTTCACGGCCAGCAGCGCCTGATGCACGGCGCTCATGATCTGGCGGCGCAGGGGATTGGGGGCGCGCAGCAGGCCGCGCTTGATCTGTTGCAAGTCGCCGGCGTGGCGCGAGCTGACGGCGATGGCGTCGATGGCGTTGGCGACTTCTTGCCGTTCCTGGCGCATGGGGGCGAGGAAGGCTTCCCACGCCTGGCGGCGCAGTTCTTCGACGGTCTGGCGGTCTTCGCTTTCCATGTCATCCAGTTCCGCCGCGGTGACGATGCCTTGCGCGATCATCCAGGCGCGCATCCGCGTCAGGCCATCATAGGTTTCCTCCCAGGCGAGTCGTTCCGCTGATTTGTATCGCTCGTGGCTGCCGGAGGTGGAGTGTCCTTGTGGTTGGGTGACTTCGATGACGTGGACAATTGCCGGCACATGCTCCCGACGGGCATTGGCGACAGCTTGCCGGTAAGTGCGCAGCAGGGCGGGGTAATCCCAACCCTTCACGGTGTAGATGTCAAATCCGGGTTCGCTTTCCGTGCGCTGGAACCCTTGTAGCAGGGTGGATAAGTCCCCTTTCGTTATCTGGTATTCATTGGGTACGGAGATGCCGTAGCCATCGTCCCAAATGGAGAGAACCACGGGGGATTGGGTGACGCCGATGGCGTTGATGGTCTCCCAGGTCAGCCCTTCGGCGCAGGTGGCGTTGCCGACCATGCCGAAGGCGACTTCGTCCCCGTTGCGCGAGAATTGGGTCAGCGATTGCAGATCGGGGAGGTGGCGGTAGAGCTTTGAGGCGTAGCCAAGTCCGAGCAGTCGGGGCATTTGCGAACCGGTGGGGGAGAGGTCGGCGGCGGTGTTTTTAGTCTGGGTCTGGTCTATCCAGCTTCCGTCGGGGTTGAGCAGGCGGGTGGCGAAGTGGGCGTTCATGGCACGCCCGCCGGTGGCGGGTTCCGCCTCCAGGTCGGCGTGGGCGTATAGTTGGGCGAAGAATTCGGGGATGGTGTTCATGCCCGTGGCAAAGGCGAAGGTTTGGTCGCGGTAGTAGCCGGACCGGAAGTCGCCGTTGCGGAAGGTGCGGGCGAGGGCGATCTGGGCGATCTCTTTGCCGTCGCCGAAGATGCCGAATTTCGCTTTGCCGCTGAGGACTTCGCGGCGGCCAATGAGGCTGGCCTGACGACTCTGGTATGCCAGCCGATAATCTCGCAGGATTTCGGCTGGCGTGGGGAGGTCCACTTCTATATCATCTTGGGGGAGAAAGTCGGCGGGCGCGTTGTTGTTTAGTTGGGATTGGGTGGGGGATTTTGCCGGCATTATACGTTCATCACTCCTTTACCAGAGGGGTATAGCGGACGTTGTCAAAAGCGACACGTACCCCGCCATGACCTAGCGTTTCCACAAGCAAACCAATGTCGTCCCCCATTCCCAGGCCCGCCAGGTCCAGGCTGGACACGCTGCCAACCTCCTGGCCGTTGACGGAAAAGACCAGACCGGTTGCGTCATAGACCACGCGCAGATTGTTGGCGGCGTTTAGCCCTTCGCGGATGGCTTTCGACTCAAACCAACCATCGCCGACAAGTGGTTCGGCGGTAGTTTCGCAGCCATTGCCACACCAACCGATCCAGACGAAACCATCGCTGCTGATCTCAAAAAGGAGGAAGTTGCTCAAGTCATTGTCAACGCGGAAGATCAGGCCGTAGCCGTTGTCCAGGGGGCCTTCCGTTTGCGTGGCTTCCAGTTCATATGTGCCCATGTCCAGGTTGCTTTTGCCGGCAGTAGACCAGAACAGACCGGAATCGCTTTTGACGTACATATCATAGACGCCATTGGCGACCTGACCCGTGGCGTCAGCGTCGTCACCCTGTCCCCAGGAGCCGGAGCTGTCGAAAGTTTCCGTGAAATCGCGGCTGCCACAGCTGACAATAGCGAAGCTAAGCAAGAGCAAAACGAGGAAGGACCAGCGAGATAGTCTTAGGGGCCGGGGTTGTTTCATGTGCAAGAAAGCTCCTTTGAGAATAGTGGTCAGTGGATAGTGGATGGTTGACAGTTTGCCGTTGGTAGTAGATGGCAGAGGTCCTGGCAAATAACTTCCGGGAAGATGCTTACATTCGTGGCGGTGAACCCTGTTCAGGGGGAACGCCTGTGAAAATCCGTTATTTTACTTCGGATGTTACCCCGAATACGCACGTTGGCGCAACCCCAGAATGGTCCTGGCCGGGAGAACCGCCTGGGAAAATAAAAAGGGGTGCAGTTTCTGCACCCCCAGGGTAAGCGATTGCTGACACGACGGACTATATCAGGCGCGAATGGCCTCGGCGACTACCTGGGCCACGTCTTTGATTTGCATGGCGCTGCCGGCATTTTGGTTGGCATCCTTCATCATAATCGAACAGAACGGACAACCAACTGCCAACACCTCCGCGCCCGTTCCCTTTGCTTCCTCATACCGGTTGATATTCACCGCCTGGGTTCCGTGTTCCTCTTCTTTCCACATCTGCGCTCCGCCCGCGCCGCAACAGAAGGAGTTATTCTTATGGCGGTTCATTTCCAGCAGCGTCAGCCCGGCCTGCGCCAGCGCGTCGCGGGGGGCGTCGTAGATGCCGTTGTGCCGGCCCAGATAGCAGGGATCGTGGAATGTGACTTTCTCCAGGCGATTGCCGTTGAGTTGCAACTTCCCTTTGCCCACCAGGTCGGCAATCATTTGCGTGTGGTGCAGCACGCGATAATGTCCGCCCAACGCCGGGTACTCCTTTCCCAGTGTGTGCAGGCAGTGGGGACAGCCGGTGACGATGGTTTTCTTGTCCGCCCCGACTTCGTTCAGGACTTCGATATTTCCCATAGCCATCTCAAAGAAGAGGTATTCGTTGCCGGCACGACGGGCGCTATCTCCCGTGCAAGTCTCCATGCCCCCCAAAACCGCAAAATTGACGCCGGCGCTGTGCAGCACCGTGGCAATCGCCTGGGCAATTGCCTGTCCGCCGGGATCAAATGCGCCGGCACAGCCCACCCAGTACAATACGTCGAAATCCGGGTTGTCTTCCACGGTGGGAACCTGGAAGTCAAGCGGCTCCGTCCAGGCCATGCGGTCTTCCGTCATCCCCCACGGATTTTGCAGCCGCTCCATGCCCGTAAACGCTGCCTTTAGCTGGTCGGGGAAGCTGCTTTCCATCATCACCCGGTCCTGGCGCATTTGCAGAATGTCGAACATTGGCTCGTTCCCCACGGGGCACGCTTCCACGCAGGCGCCGCAGGTGGTGCAGGCCCACAGCGCGCTTTCGGATATGGCGAAATCGAGCAAGGGGATGGTGTCGTCCGCGCCATCCGCCAGGCTGGCCATGTGTTCGCGCAGGAAGTACCGCTTGTTGACTTCAATGGCCGCGGGCGAAAGCTCTTTGCCTGTGTTGTAGGCGGGGCACGCCTGCTGGCAGCGGTTGCACATGATGCAGGCGAAGGCGTCCAGGATTTGCGTTTTGGGCAGTTGCGTGAGCGTGGCGACGCCGAACTGTTCAACGGTTTCATCTTCGAAGTCGAGCGGGTCCAGCGCGCCGAGGGCGGCCCGCTCCGGGCGCGTCATGAAGTTGAGCGGCCCCATGAAGAGGTGGGCGTGCTTGGTGGCGGGGAAGTAGGGGATGAAGAGGAGGATGAGGCCGAGGGCCAGCCACCAGGCGGCGTGCCAGCCGACGGTGAGGGCTGCCGGGGACCAGCCGGACCAGAGGCCGGAGACGATGGAGGCGAAGGGCTGCCACAGTTCGCGGCCTTCGTGGGCCAGGAGGAAGCTCTGTCCGGTGAAGCGGGAGCCGACGTGGAAGAGAATGAAGAAGGCGACGATGAAGGAGTCCTGGCTGATGCCGCCCTGGCGGGCTTTGGGGTGGAGTTTGACGTTTTCGCGGATTTGCAGGGGTTGGGCGCGGGCGATGAAGCGGCGGATGATGAAGTAGATGACGCCCACGAGGACGGTTACACTAAACAGGTCGGCGAGGAGACGGTAAATGCCGGCAAACACCGTGTCCCCCAGGAAGTGAAAGCCGGGCACAAACCCCTCCAACACATCCACGATATTCACCAACCCATAGAAAATGAATCCCCAGGCCACGCCATAGTGGAAAATCGACGTAATTTTGCGGTTCTTGAGGATGTCGCCTTGCGTGAACAGGGCTACCGTGCCTTTGAGCAACCGTTGCGGCAAATGGTCCAGGCGTAATTCACCCTCGCCGCGCATGATGATCTTATACATGCGCTCAAAGGCGATGTATCCGGCGGACAAAGAAGCAAGGACGAGCAGCGTAAAGAGGAGTTTTTCGACGGTGGTCAGCATAATGTCCTACCTTGTTGAGGTGCGCTCTGGTGGGGTGATGGCAGAGGCACGATGGGGTAGCTGGGCGCGCCCGGTTCGTAAATTAACCGCCGGCGCGAGGAAGAATAGAACGCGATGAAGTTGGACAGCCTGGATAGTACACGATTTAGGCCAATCCAGAAAAATATCGATCCAGAAAAGGCGCGATTTTCTGGATTGGCTTGAGGCTTTTTCGGTATGGTATAGGATCCTTCAAATTCCGAAAAAGCCTTACTACGCAGTGCGTCATAAGCCGTTATTGTATCAGTACACTTCGGGGAGACCAAAAAATCTTCTCATTTTCCCTTCATTCTGGCGCGGCACAGTGTATCATAGGTGGATACAGGTCACAAACGCCGCAGGCTGACGAATCGGTGTGGTCACCCTGCGCAAACGGTGGCGTTCTCACGCGCGGAATTGGAAGTGTTATGTCAGTTTATCAGGGAGTATTTTACATGACGCACTTATCTGAGGCGTGCCGCAGGCTTTCGATCAAGTATGTTCAAATAGAAGCGTTGTTGGCCTCGGAGCCGATGTTTGGGTTGGATGACGTGTGTTTGCTTGTTTTGCCGGCACATTCCAAATCACAGCGCGCGGAAACCCTGGTCGGACTATCCTAGTTCAAACGGAATTTGTGTCTGAAAGGAAACTGAGGCATTGTTGGGCTTGTGACAGAACCAACAATCCCTCAGCAACGCAAGTATAGCACAGACAAAAACAACGCTCGGTGGGAATCACGACGGATTGTGATTCCAATGCAGTACGAAGAGTACCAAGAAACGATGACCGACCCACAACAAGCCAAAACCTACATTGAACAACAAATGGCAAGCCATCCCGAATTGTTTCCACCAGCTATGCAAGCCGGATACAAACTGCACGGATGGACAAGGCCATCGAAGAAAATGCCAGAAGTACACTTGCGCCGCATTCGGTTACAGATAGAGAATGAAGCGGGGCAAAAGCTGGCCTACACCATTGCCCCATGCGACCTGCTGCCTTATCTGGTAGGAACGGTAACAGAAGTAGAGAAGGCGCTCTTCTTGAAGCAGTTCGGTGTTCCCGATTGGGCGTTGACTTACGTGTTTGGGCGCAACGATAGCTATTGGTACCGTCTTACCGAGTCGTTTGGTCGATTCAGTCTAGTGGGAACGACCGTGAAAGAAGCAGAAAAGCTGCCAACTGATCTGTTAGCAGATGAAAAACATGCCAAAGCCCATGGCGGCAAATGGTACGTAGCCACGACAGTAGCCCAGGATTGCGTACTGGGGGCGGCTGTATCCCAGAGCGCCGATGCAGAAGGGTTGACCGCTGCTTACGAGGTATTCAAAGAAGAAGCACAGCAGCTAAACCCCAGTTACAAACCCGATTCGGTCAATGTAGATGGATGGGCAGCGACAAGTAAGGCATGGCAGACCCTGTTTCCAGCCATCACAATTATCCTGTGCTTTTTACATGCCTTCATCAAAATACGGGGGCGATGCAAGCGATTGGGTAACACCTACACCCAAATCAAACAGCAAGTGTGGGGTATCTACCAGGCGACAAGTCGTCCCGATTTCAAACAGGGCATTACCATGCTTCAGCAGTGGGTGATGCACAATCGAGACAAGTTAAGTGGTTATGCAATCGAGGCCATAGACAAACTATGTCAGCGAGCTGACCAATACTGTCTCGCATTTGACCATCCTACAGCCCACCGTACCAGCAATATGCTTGACCGCCACATGGGGCTTATGGCTCGCTGGCTAGCGGGTGGACGATATTTTCATGGGAATCTACAAGTGGCTGACCTGAGGACACGTGCGTGGGCGTTGTTGCACAACTTTCGCCCTTACTGTCCGCGATCAAAAGTGAGCAAGGAGTATCAGTCACCTGCTCACAAGCTGAATGGATTTGTTTATCGAGAAAACTGGCTAGAAAACCTCTTGGTTGCCTCATCTAATCAGGGGTTTAGGTGTAGCCACAAAAAACGATTGAACTAGGGACTATCATCCCTGGTCGAACGCATCGCCGCTCATCTCGGCGAAAATGCCACGCTGATTACACTGGGAGAACCCATCGATCTGGTCCATGTGCATGCCTCCGTTTCGCCAATGCTGCACTATCAATTGTGGGTAGCCATCAAACGGCAAATCAGTAAAGTCGTGGATGATCATACCGCTTTGCCTGAAGGACATTTCGGCGCGCTCGTGCATACACGCTATGAAGGTTCTCTGCGACACACGAAAACGCGACTGGCATACACGTATTGCCCGGCCTGCGACAAAACAACAAAGGATTACGGCGGCAAAAAACACACCTACAATTCCTATGGCACGTTGATTTCCGATGTCTGGCGGGACATACCCTGTGATCTGGAAGGCAACCTGGAGCCTGTGGTCATCCGTTTTGCCGATCTGTTTGGTCTGGAACCGTATCAGGACATGGTTATCCTTGATTGCCGCGACTGGTTCACGCAGGCATCCGTGCCGGAATTAAGGGATGCGGAACGAAAATCAGGCTATGCTCAGGGCTTTCTTGCGCCGGAGCCGGAACTGGCGGAAATTGCTGCCCAAAGCGAATTGGTGGTTGGCGATTGCCTGGAACATTTGCGCCTTTTGCCGGCAAACTCGGTGGATTTCGCCTTTATCGATCCTCCCTATAACCTGGGCAAAAATTACAACGATTACGCGGATGACCTGTCGATTAAGGAGTACTTTGCCTGGTGTGATGCCTGGATAACGGAGACCGCCCGGATTTTGCAACCAGGGCGTACACTGGCACTGTTGAATATCCCGCTGTGGGCGATTCGTCATTTTTTGCACATGGAGACGGTTTTAACGTTTCAATCCTGGATCGCCTGGGATGCGTTATCATTTCCGGTGCGGCGGATAATGCCGGCACACTACGCCATCCTCTGCTTTAGTAAAGGTCAATCCAGGCCCCTCCCCGGACTAACCGGCCTCGCCAATTCCCCGGAACCGTATCATACCCCCAAGACCTTTGACGCCCTACAGCCATTGGCCGATGGCTTCTGCCTGCGCGCCAAATGCGTCAAAGAGCGCGCGGTGCGAGGTATTGACGACAGGATGGAACTCACGGACCTGTGGTCAGACATTCATCGCCTCAAGCATAACAGCCGTCGCGTAGACCACCCCTGTCAACTTCCCCCAGGCCTGATGTATCGACTCATTTCACTTTTCACCCAACCGGGGGAAACCGTTCTGGATTGCTTTAATGGCGCGGGCACAACGACGCTCACCGCCCACCAACTACATCGTCGCTATATAGGCATTGAACTCTCGCGGAAGTATCACGCCCTGGCTGCCGCAAGACACGAAGAAATAGTCTCGGGTCTGGACCCGTTTCGCAAGGCAAAGCGGAAACTGACGGAGAAAAACAGCCATGTTGAACGGATGCCAAAGCGAAAATATGAGGTGCCTAAGAAGCGGTTGCAGTTGGAAGTAAGACGTGTTGCCCAAGACCTGGGGCATTTGCCCTCCCGCGACGAGATGATCCAGTTTGGCGCGTATCCCATTCGCTATTACGATGAATATTTCGTTAGTTGGGGGGAAGTGTGCGCCGCGGCTCGCCATGACGGGATGACGGAAACACGGGAAGCAAACAACAACGGAAATGGCGCAAAGCAGTTGAGTTTCTTTGACCTGGGAAGCGAAGATGCGCGGCGGCGCAAATAATGCCGGCACAATTTAACCCGAGCGGAACATATGCCAACAAACCCTTCCGGAAGCTCAATTTCCGGCCAGGAGCGCCGCACAAGATTGGCTCATTCTTGGCGAATGAACCAATCTGAAGAAAGCAAAACGGCGAGCATCGCCTTGATGCTCGCCGCCGCTGTAAAAATGGCTTATGGACGCCGCCGCTGGCGCTGACGATTACTCCACGGAAAGAACGTGCAACTTGGCGTGCGGGATTGTTTCGTAAGAACCAAAGTGCATCTTAATCGTGTACCCCTGTGTCAAATAAGGGTAATCGCCCCGATGCGCTTTGGTTTCCTTGATGGCGAACTTCACCAGATCAATGAAGCGATCTGGGTCCCCCTTTTGCAGCACCTCCGTGCTTTCTACATGCTCAAAGGGCAGGGCCATCCAATGCACCGAACCTTCGGGATGGATATTTTCAATCAGGGCAAATTGACGTTCATCGTCCCTGGCAATGAAAACGCCAGGCTCTTCGCCATTTAATATGGCGCAAAAGGGACAATACTCATTCTCTGGCATAGTGACCTCCTGGATGGCAGACGCAACTGCCGTGGCTGCTGGCGGATAAGATAAAAAAGAGCAGGGGAGACGCCGTAGGGGACGCATCAGTATAGCTTCTCCCGCCCCGCTTGCCGCAAGTGGATACGTGTGGGTGATACGACAGGCTGGTGCTGTGAAAAATATCACAGAGCCATTTTAGCATAGGCGGCGTAACGGCGTCAATGTGGACTGTCCTGTTGGCAGGGTTTTTCAGTAGTCCGGAAATCTGCTATGTGGGAGCGAATTTGAGCGAATCGCGCTTGCTTCTCACTCGTGTGGCAAATCACCGCAACTTCGGGAAAATCTGCCCTCGATACGACTACTGAAAAACCCTGGTCTAAAACCACGGCATCTGTGTTTTTCGCTTCCAATATGATATTCTTCATCTATCACCTCTTCTGTTTTGGGGTTTGTGAGAAAACACGATCTTAACAGAATGAGGTGATTTTTTGTATCAATTCACGACTACTGAAAAACCCTGATCTCGACATTTTGCTGCTCTGGTTCAGCGACTATGTCTACCAACGCCTGCTGTCCCTGTCCCCCGACCACCCGCTGGTGCGTTTGCAAACGTTGCTGGACTTGAGCGCGCTGGAAACAGCGTGCCAGGGGTTTCATCAACAGAATGGTCAGGGACACCCCATCGTCCACACTCCCGCGCGCCTGGTGCGGTTGCTACTGGTGCGCTACTTCTTCAATGTCAGTTTACGCGAGTGTATCACCATGGCGCGGGAACAGATTCCCGTCAAGTGGTTTGTGGGGTACCCCCTGGCCAGCCAGGGCGTGAGTCATGTCACGCTCCATCGCTTTGAAACCTACGTCCTGGAAAATCATCCCCGTTTGTTCTTCGATACCATTCTGCGGCAGATTGACGCCGCTTTCCCTGAACAGCGCCACCAACCCCAAATAGCGGATACGTTTGCCATGCTGGCGAATGCCCAGTTGGAGACATTGACCGGTCGGCTGCGCCATGGGGCGGCGTTGTTGTTGCTGCACGTCCATCGCCACGAACCAGCGCAATTCTTTACCCTGGCGGACGCGCGGCAACTGCCCCTGTTGGTCGGCGACGAGAGGGAGCGTCCGGAGTTTCTGCTGAACGCCGCCGAGAAACAGGCGCGGCTGACGGAAACAGTCGCTCAGGTCGTTCCGTTGTTGCGTCAGGTGGCTCTCCTTTGCCCCCGCGGGCGAGACGTGCGCCGCTATCAGGAGATGCTGCAAGCGGTATTAGATAAGGAAGTGGAACTGACGGTGGATGAGGCCGGTCAGGTGGTGAGCGCGCGGCAGTTTGGCGAAAAGGAGCGGGGGACGTTTCGCCCGACCTCGGCGACTGACCCGGACGCGACGATTCGCAACCACGGCAAAGGGCAGGACAACGGCTACAACATCCATGTGGCCGCCACCACCCATTTTATCTGTGAGATTCAAGCCGCCACCGGCAGCCAGCCGGACGCAGCCGGCATTGTGCCTTTATTAGAAGCGCAGCGAGAACATCGCGGCGTTTTGCCATCCAAGCTGATCTACGACAAGGCCGGCGGTCATGGTCAGACAATTGCCGCTGTCGCTGTGGCGACCGAGGGGCAGACGCAGTTGGTTGTCAAGCCGGTTCAAGCGGCCAAGAAAAAGGGAAGCAGCGAACTGGGGCCGCTGGATTGTCAATTACAGGAGCAGCTTGACCTGGAAACGGGCGAGTTGAAATCAGCCCTGGTCTGTCCCAGCGGGCAAACGACGACCGTTCGTTACCGGGCGACCTCCTCTCCCGGCTGGTATTACCGGATGGCGGGTGACAAATGCGCGGGCTGCCCGCTGTTCAGCCCCTGCCGCGACAGGGTTTCCAGCGAGAACCAGCCGCGCAACTGGTTCATCAGCGACTACCGCGAACCCGTTTTGGCCGCCTGGGGCTATGTGGAAACGACGGCATTCAGGGCGGATATGAAATTGCGCCCCCACATTGAGCGGGTCATTGCCGGGTTGGTTTTACACTGCGGGGCGCGCTACGCCCGTTTTCGCGGACTGGCTAAGGCAGACTTCCAGGCGAAGATGTGCGCCACCGCTTACAACTTGAAGCGCTGGCTGAACCTGAGCGACCCGAATTACAGGAGGCGCCAGCGGCGAACAGCCGTCGAAGTTGTCTTGGCGCTGCTCACCGCTTAACCATACGTCTGTTGTTCTGACGCCGGGCTACCGCTTTCGGCTGGCTGTCGGCTGGCACAAAATGGGCAAAAACGGCCGTTTTGACGGCCAAAAACAGCAAAAACCGGTAATTATGTAAACAAAACAACGACATTGGCACAATTTGACCCGTGCCGCCCCATTTTCCGCTTTTTTTGAAGCGACTCCGCCACAATTCACCCAACCCATCCGCTACTTCTGCAACACGCTCTCAAAGGGTGGAGCATCCTTTCGGACAGCTGGTTTCGGAGAAGGCCCGATTGTTACAGTGGGTCTTAATCCCTCAAAGGGTGGAGCATCCTTTCGGACACGATGGCTTGATTGTTGCCCGCTGGCTGGCGTCTTGTCTTAATCCCTCAAAGGGTGGAGCATCCTTTCGGACAATGTGCAGATGCAAATGGAGCTGCCATGATAGCTGTCTTAATCCCTCAAAGGGTGGAGCATCCTTTCGGACCTTTTAGGGAACGCGTTTGTCGGCACGGCGTGCTTTGTCTTAATCCCTCAAAGGGTGGAGCATCCTTTCGGACAGCATCGGACGAGCTGGGCTGTGGCCGAATTCGATGTCTTAATCCCTCAAAGGGTGGAGCATCCTTTCGGACTGAGCAAAACGGTGATCTCGCAATCGCCGTTTTGGTCTTAATCCCTCAAAGGGTGGAGCATCCTTTCGGACAAAGGCTAAGCCCGATCCCCTATGATGAGATTTCAAGTCTTAATCCCTCAAAGGGTGGAGCATCCTTTCGGACAAGACCTGGAAAAGGCTTTTAGGATCGCGCATAACCGTCTTAATCCCTCAAAGGGTGGAGCATCCTTTCGGACGCTTTTTGGACCAACTTAGGGTCTGGGGTGTGCGGTCTTAATCCCTCAAGGGGTGGAGCATCCTTTCGGACCTGGTCTGAAACTACCACCATAACTGATGGAAGCGGGTCTTAATCCCTCAAAGGGTGGAGCATCCTTTCGGACGCGCCAAACCGCGTATTACTAGGGGTCGATTCTGAGTCTTAATCCCTCAAAGGGTGGAGCATCCTTTCGGACATTGTGATTTCGGAACTTTCGGATATCAGCAATCTTGTCTTAATCCCTCAAAGGGTGGAGCATCCTTTCGGACGAGAAGTCCGGATACATGGTTTGGCGCATGGTTGCCAGTCTTAATCCCTCAAAGGGTGGAGCATCCTTTCGGACTTTTAGTGGTGTCTGGCAATGTCCGGCAGACCCTCGTCTTAATCCCTCAAAGGGTGGAGCATCCTTTCGGACGTTTAAGGACATCGTTATGCGTTCCGGCCGCATCCCGTCTTAATCCCTCAAAGGGTGGAGCATCCTTTCGGACGTTACCCTGGAGGTGACCCCATGAGGAAGATATTGTTTGTCTTAATCCCTCAAAGGGTGGAGCATCCTTTCGGACAGAGTGGTGGGAGCACGACCACAGAGGGTCGTACAGTCTTAATCCCTCAAAGGGTGGAGCATCCTTTCGGACGCTTGCAGAAGCGTAAGAGGTTGTGGGGCAGGTTTTAGTCTTAATCCCTCAAAGGGTGGAGCATCCTTTCGGACATCCCGTGGAGGGGGGATGCAGTAGTCATTACTACATGTCTTAATCCCTCAAAGGGTGGAGCATCCTTTCGGACTCGTGAGTCGGTCGTCAACTGGTGAGGTCATTACGGTCTTAATCCCTCAAAGGGTGGAGCATCCTTTCGGACCGCCGGAGGCCCAGCAGCACCTGCCCCCGTTGGCGGTCTTAATCCCTCAAAGGGTGGAGCATCCTTTCGGACGAAAAACTCGAGCAGGAAAAACTCGAGGCAGAAATGTCTTAATCCCTCAAAGGGTGGAGCATCCTTTCGGACGCTTGGGATGACCATGGTCACTTCCCAAACAGTCTACGTCTTAATCCCTCAAAGGGTGGAGCATCCTTTCGGACTACTGATTTGGGCTTCACCGGTCTTCGCCGGATATGGTCTTAATTCCTCAAAGGGTGGAGCATCCTTTCGGACTGGCCAGTTGACTACCAAAGGGGAAGACCTCTGGGTCTTAATCCCTCAAAGGGTGGAGCATCCTTTCGGACGGTACCGGGCGACGCCGCGCGGTTCGAACTTCGGTGTCTTAATCCCTCAAAGGGTGGAGCATCCTTTCGGACGCTGGAAAAGCTTCCACAAGATAACTCGGGAAAGAGTCTTAATCCCTCAAAGGGTGGAGCATCCTTTCGGACATAAGCTTGACCAAGCTCCTGTACCGTACGGAAATCGTCTTAATCCCTCAAAGGGTGGAGCATCCTTTCGGACTGTCGCAAGACAAAAGGGCATTCCGCCCTGGAATAGTCTTAATCCCTCAAAGGGTGGAGCATCCTTTCGGACATGATACTCATCGCCTTGGCGATGGTGCAGATTTTGTCTTAATCCCTCAAAGGGTGGAGCATCCTTTCGGACTCAGTAATCCCAATACTTATGAAGACCAATGGAAAGGTCTTAATCCCTCAAAGGGTGGAGCATCCTTTCGGACTCATTTACAAACAGGATTTGTGAACCAAATGAAATTCGTCTTAATCCCTCAAAGGGTGGAGCATCCTTTCGGACCAGAACCTGATCGAATTGAACCCGTAGCTGAAGAAACGTCTTAATCCCTCAAAGGGTGGAGCATCCTTTCGGACTTGTGAACCAAATGAAATTCAAATTTCGATTGTTTGTCTTAATCCCTCAAAGGGTGGAGCATCCTTTCGGACGTAACATTTTCGCTTTGATGGGAGGTACCCTTACCCGTCTTAATCCCTCAAAGGGTGGAGCATCCTTTCGGACGCAGATCGAAAAGCTGAGAAGTGTTGTAATCGATGGTCTTAATCCCTCAAAGGGTGGAGCATCCTTTCGGACGTGAACGTCAACAAATTTCAAATGGAACAATCTGTCGTCTTAATCCCTCAAAGGGTGGAGCATCCTTTCGGACAACCGCACCCCCCCAGGTTTCGCCCTCGGGTGTAAGTCTTAATCCCTCAAAGGGTGGAGCATCCTTTCGGACCCGCTCAGCAATCCGCTGAAATCGGTGCACTCAAAGTCTTAATCCCTCAAAGGGTGGAGCATCCTTTCGGACTCGAAGAACCCAAGCCGAAGGCTGCTTCTAAACCGGTCTTAATCCCTCAAAGGGTGGAGCATCCTTTCGGACATTGCCTCATTGCAGGCCCAGGTTGCTGGACATCAAGTCTTAATCCCTCAAAGGGTGGAGCATCCTTTCGGACGTGACGGTACGTTTTCGGACGGCACCGGTAAGTTGGTCTTAATCCCTCAAAGGGTGGAGCATCCTTTCGGACACGTGCCAGATGAGAGTACACAGTATGCCGTGGTTTTGTCTTAATCCCTCAAAGGGTGGAGCATCCTTTCGGACGAAAGGTACACAGACTTATCGTAATCCCAATTGGAGTCTTAATCCCTCAAAGGGTGGAGCATCCTTTCGGACGCGGGAAAGGTTTGACAATGGAACAGGTTGGAAATGTCTTAATCCCTCAAAGGGTGGAGCATCCTTTCGGACTGCCCGCAAGTTGTACGCAATCCTGGGCGAATTCCCAGTCTTAATCCCTCAAAGGGTGGAGCATCCTTTCGGACCTGGAAGTTGAAACTTTCAAGAATTTTTCAACTGAGTCTTAATCCCTCAAAGGGTGGAGCATCCTTTCGGACACTCGCTTGACTACATTGCCATTGCCATGCGTGTTTGTCTTAATCCCTCAAAGGGTGGAGCATCCTTTCGGACGAACGCAAAACGGGTTGGCCCATCAAGCGTACCGAAGTCTTAATCCCTCAAAGGGTGGAGCATCCTTTCGGACTGCGGAGTTCCGTTATTATCTTAAGGAGAATTGAAAGTCTTAATCCCTCAAAGGGTGGAGCATCCTTTCGGACAGCGTATGCGTCGCGAGCGTGAAATGTCTGAAAAGTCTTAATCCCTCAAAGGGTGGAGCATCCTTTCGGACGGCAGTTATCCACAGGTTGCCAAATTAGCTTTTTTTGCCGATTTTCGCCTGTTTTCAGCCCCGCTTGATCCACCGGATCGCGTTTTCCTGGGTTCGTCGTTTATAACTGCAAAAAGGGCTATTTCTAATGTGGCATTAATGTTCATGGTGGTCATTTTGTACCCTGTTTTCGCCCGTTTTCGCTTCTTTTCGCGCTCAATCACGGTTTTCTGGGTTCAGATGGCGATTGTCACCAAAACGTCACCGACTTGCCAAGAAAAATAGCGGCTGTTATAGTCGCCGGTAAGCCAATTTTCTACCGGCTGCCGACAATCAACGTCACAACCATACACACATTAACAGATAACAACGCAGAATAACTAATGTATTTTATCACAGTTGACATGCACAACGAAACCGAGTTTTCTCGTCCCGTTCTCTCCCCACATACAGTAACGATCACGCTGGCGTACCTGCATCGTTATACACCGGCCATCTTACCCCGCCGCCGCCTGGTTGCCGCCAGGCACTTGCGGGAGATGGCCAATTGGCTTGGTTATCCCCGGCCCGACTTGCGCTCGATTCGCCATCATCACCCGTTAGCAGCGCATTTTGCTTTGCTGCACGCCAGCAGATTTGTATCCTTTTCTGGCGCGGAGACGATACTTTTGCCAGGGGCTACGTCCTGGCTTCATGCGGGAACACACGCGCAAATTGATCGCTTGCTTGCTGTACTGGAGGGAGAAAGATGGCAACAGGCGTTGACTGAATTGGGATTACAAACAGTACTCAAGCCGGATTACACAACGTATCTGCAACAAGTCCTCCAACGCCAGGATGACGCGCCACTCCCATCGTCAGTGCACGCGCGGCTGCAAGTAGCGGCGTCAAAGCAGGTATGGTCATTATGCCTATCCCCGGCGCTACCTACGTGGCTGACCTTTGATTTACTGCAACTGGGTCACTGGCAACCACAACGAAAGCTGTTGCGCTGCACCGCGCTCACGGTGGGGCAAGCTATGCGGCGCGGATATGGTGCGCAAATGATTCGCTGGCTGTTGGAAACGGCGACGCAAGCGCCGCTGCCGTCTGTTGCAGAACAGCAATTGCAGGATTGGCAAAAACGGGATCAAGCTTATCAAGTAGAGCAAGTTTATCTGCTAAGCGTGAAACAACCATCGCGGCTTGCGGATTTGCTGCGCCAAAATCGCTTTCGCCGCTACGTGCAACGGCAATTGTCACCCCGTCACGCGATTATTGCTGGCGAAATGATTCCCGTATTGACAAAATGGCTACAGAAACGTGATTATGCCTTGTCCGCTACGATCCCCAATGGGGGCAACCGTTTGTTGTCTCCTGAGGCAGAAGAAACCGGCTACGACTGGCTTGGTTTACGGCTGCTCATTGGTTTGGGAACGATGGTTCCTTTACCGTATCCCCCACCCTACGCGCGCTTGAACGCTGTGGGCGAGACATTGGACGCTCAGAGGCGGAGCGAGTTAGAGAATGTGGTAGAGGAAATTCTCTCTCGTGTGCAAATAGCCATTCGTGGCCGGGATGCGTTCTTTCCGGCTTCCGAGACGCCCCCGCCAGCTTTGACCGCACATATAGAAGCAACAATTATGGCAGAAGGTCAGTTGCACATTCAGTATCAGTCGCTGGGCGACATTGAGGCGCGGTGGCGTTGCATCCAACCGCTGCGGTTGGAACAGCGGGGTCAACTTTACTATCTTGTTGCTTACTGTTATCAGGCAGAAGATAATCGCGTATTTCGTCTTGATCGCATAAAGGCTTGCGCGGCGGCAACGTGACTCGCACGGGTTTAGACGATTTCTACACCTTTTAATACTTTGCGCAGGTCTTTGCCTATGACAATGACACGGTCGGCGCAATCCAGGGTTAGGGGATAAATGCGAACGCTTTCCCATTCTCTGGTGTTGACCAGCGGGGTCAGGCGTTTCTGTAGCTCAGCCAGTTTGCCGGCATCCAGATCACATTCGAATACACTATATTGAACGCGATAGCCGTACCCTTCCATTATCCTGGCAATACGGCGACGGCGTTTGTCATTGCTGATGTCGTAACTGATGACGATGCGCATATTGGGCCTCGGGGGTACCACCATCCATTGTCAGCGACGTGGCAAAAAAGGAGAAAAACTACTGGACTCTGGCGTTTTTGGCGTGGCGGCTTCAGCCGGTCCACATATGGGGTTTGACCCGGCTAAAGCCTCGACTCCGATCACCCTATGGGGTTGACCGGGCTAAAGTCTCGACTCCGATCACCCTATGGGGTTGACCCGGCTAAAGTCTCGACTCCGATCACCCTATGGGGTTGACCGGGCTAAAGCCTCGACTCCGATCACCCTATGGGGTTGACCGGGCTAAAGTCTCGACTCCGATCACCCTATGGGGTTGACCCGGCTAAAGTCTCGACTCCGATCACCCTATGGGGTTGACCCGGCTAAAGCCTCGACTCCGATCACCCTATGGGGTTGACCCGGCTAGAGCCTCGACTCCGATCACCCTATGGGGTTGACCCGGCTAAAGCCTCGACTCCGATCACCCTATGGGGTTGACCCGGCTAAAGCCTCGACTCCGATCACCCTATGGGGTTGACCCGGCTAAAGCCTCGACTCCGATCACCCTATGGGGTTGACTGGGCTAAAGCCTCGACTCCGATCACCCTATGGGGTTAACCCGGCTAAAGTCTCGACTCCGATCACCCTATGGGGTTAACCCGGCTAAAGTCTCGACTCCGATCACCCTATGGGGTTGACCCGGCTAAAGCCTCGACTCCGATCACCCTATGGGGTTGACCGGGCTAAAGTCTCGACTCCGATCACCCTATGGGGTTGACCGGGCTAAAGCCTCGACTCCGATCACCCTATGGGGTTGACCCGGCTAAAGCCTCGACTCCGATCACCCTATGGGGTTGACCCGGCTAAAGCCTCGACTCCGATCACCCTATGGGGTTGACCTGGCTAGAGCCTCGACTCCGATCACCCTATGGGGTTGACCCGGCTAAAGCCTCGACTCCGATCACCCTATGGGGTTGACCCGGCTAAAGCCTCGACTCCGATCACCCTATGGGGTTGACCCGGCTAAAGCCTCGACTCCGATCACCCTATGGGGTTGACCCGGCTAAAGCCTCGACTCCGATCACCCTATGGGGTTGACCCGGCTAAAGTCTCGACTCCGATCACCCTATGGGGTTGACCCGGCTAAAGCCTCGACTCCGATCACCCTATGGGGTTGACCCGGCTAAAGCCTCGACTCCGATCACCCTATGGGGTTGACCCGGCTAAAGTCTTGACTCCGATCACCCTATGGGGTTGACCCGGCTAAAGTCTCGACTCCGAAACGCCTCAGCATTCAGATCATTTGGCATCACAACAGCTTCCGGGAAAGAGAAAGGGTTCTGAGCCAGGCAGTCAAGCGACGGGTATGTCCGGGACGCAACGAAACACATCGCCCCCGCAAGGCTTCGGCAGCCAAGGCATCCGCCAACTGGTTTTCCGCGCGAGGCACATAGCGAAAGGAGACCTGGTGAAAATAAGCAGCCTGGTGACACAATTGCTGGTGTAATGGCTGTAGATGGGGACTGTTTACGCGACTACGCCCGCGCATCTGGTTGACAAGGATTTCGGAATCGGAAACGATTTCACAGGTAGCGGCGTGTAGCTGTCGGGCTAACTCGAGTCCAAGAAGGGCGGCTTTATACTCCGCCTCATTATTACTCATGGGGGGCAATTGACGGCTCTCCCAACCGAGAAAATATCCCTGATGGGAACGAGCAACCGCGGCAATGCCCGTGTGGGTTCCCCCGGCAGTGCCGCCATCAACGAAAATGGTCAGGCGCGTCGTGGCGTTGTTCAATAAGGGCATTTTGTTGTTCCCAAAGTTTGCGTTCCAGTGCTTCCAGGGACAGGGCCGTGATGATGGCATGTCCCGTGTCCATAATCAGTATCGTGCGGCGCTTCTGTCCGCCGGTGAGGCTGACAATTTGAGAGAGGGGGAGAGCGGAAAGAAAGCGGCGCATGGCAGCGGAGTCTGCTGGGCCCACAGCTATGAGACGTTCTACAAAGAGTAGCCCCTGTTCGTCAGAAGCCAACATAGGCGTCAAAGCCAACCTGGTTGACGGCAGCCAAAACGTCTTTGAGCAATAGGCTGTAGCTAAAACTAAGCAGGGCGTTGAAGGGATCTGGTGGAGGGTAGTAAACGTGACCAGTGAAATTCCAGGTCGGATCCAGGAGCGTTCCCAGAGCTTGAAAGTAATAGGCGGCGGCTATTTGGAAGTATTGGTCGAGGGCTTGCTGGATGCGCCCACCACGGCCCCAGGACAAACTGGTGGATGCCTGAGTCAGGGCAGCTTCAGATTGAGCCAGATTGATGCGCTGCTGTTCCTGTTCGCGATTGTGATCACTTATGTGGCGGCGGCTTTCGGCAAGCCAATGCGGCGGGCTTTTGGCGCAGCCAACCCGGCTGGCGTAAATCCAGAAACGTGCTCAATCCCTCGTCTGTTCGTCCCAACAGAACCTCGACCAGGTTATCAAAGTCGTTTTCTCCTCTGCGGCCTAACTGGGAAGCCATTTGTTTGCGTGAGAGGAAGAAAGAAGAGGCGCGCGTTACGGCGGCGATAAAGACGAGGCGCTTCGGGTATGTCGGCCAGGCTATCGGGAAGCATAGTCATATTCCAAATAGAAGCTTGCCAGGATTATCAAGCGTTCAAGTGTCATCAGGTGGCGGACATGAATGCGTCCTTGAATAACGGTACGTTATAGTATGGCGGATTCTGAAACAGTCGCCAAGCCCGGCAAGCGCAGCATCAAAGCAGCCTGTAGTCATTCAGAATAACGGCGGTGGGTAATAAAAGTACGGTTATCTGCGGGTGCGGGCGTGGTCGCGGATGGCTTGCAGGTTGATGATTTCGGCGATTTCGAATTGGGGTGGGGTGCTGCCATGGAGGGGGCGGGTGCGAATGAGGGCGGGGAAGTAGCCCATGCGGCCGTGGAGTTCGGCGATGAGAATGCCGGCAGCGGGGGCGTATGCGGGCGGGTTGATGAGGATGGGGGCGGTTTGCCATTGGCGGGGAGTGAGGGCGGCGGCATCCACGCGCGCGGCTACCTGGATGGCGAAGGGTTGGGCGTTGTCGAACTGGCAGGGGATGTTGCGGATTTCGGCGATGGCGCGGCCGGCCAGGCGCGCCAGTTGGTCTTGTTGGTCGGGGGTAAGGGGGTGGGTGAAGTTGATGACGATCATGGTTGGGTGGGTTCACAGGCGGCGATGCCCATGCCCATGGCGGTTTTGCGACCAATGCCGGCATAAGCGGCAAACTGACTGAGGGCGTGCCAGATACCGCGTTGGACCTCGCTGCCTTGATGGGCACGGAAGGTGGCCTGGCCGACGAAACCGGTGAAGTCGGCGTGGCGATTGAAGGGGACGACGACGGTGTGAATGTCGTGGGCGATGATGAAGATGTTTTGCGCGCACCAGTCAAGCCACGCTTCTTCAAGGTGTAAGATGGGCGGCGCGAAGGCGTTCCAGGCGCGCCAGAGGCTGCTGTAGACGTTGGCGGGCAAGGGAAGGGGGAGGTCGCCGGGGCCTTGCTTGAAGGAGGTGGGGGAGAGGAAGTGGAGGGTGATGGTGGATGCCGGCATGCTTTCGTATATGAGTTGGGGGAAGGAGGATGCCGGCATTTGCTCTATGGCACAGACGGTGAAGGTCTGGTAGCGGCCAAGGCGGAGTTGGCGTTGATTTTGGTGGGTGGTGGTCCAGGCGTGGTGGAGAATGCCGGCAGCTTCGTCGTTCAGGGCGGTGTAACGCAGGCCCGCCAGGTGGCCGGCGTCGGTGTAGTAGGGGGCCATGGTGAACGGCTTGGGAGCGGGGTGGTCGTGCAGCCAGGCAGCGGCGGCGGGGTTGGCCTGTTTGAGAACGTGGAAGAGGAGGCCATGCAGGCCGCTGGTGGTGACGTGTTGGCCGTCAATGGGGGCACGGTCGGGTTGGAAGGTGATGGTGAGTTGTTGCATAGTGACCTTGATCCATTCCAGGCAGTTAGTAACCGCCCGAAAACAACTTCACACTTTTTACGGGCGGTTACTGACAAGCTGCCCGCACATTTCCGCTAATTTAATTGCGGGCAGCCACTTAGCCAGTGTAAGGTTAAACTGATGTCGAACAGGGGCAGGAATGACGGTCTGGCCATAGTTTAGATCCTTGCATTCGCTATAAATTCCGCAGGTGTCCAAACAGGCACTGGCGTTTTGTTTCGAAAGTGACGTGCATTCCAAGTCACAAAACTGTCAGCCTGCACTTGCTCAGTCAAATCCAGAATCAAGGCATCCATGTACGGCATTTGAACAGTCTGCATACGATTGAATGGACGGGAAAACATTAATTCATACCATGACAGATAAGAAATTGGCGTGACGGGAGAAACGGGCCAGATAACTTCTAACTGATAGGCGGCGATGAGCCAGGTTTGCCACTGCTCTAAACGTTCTGGCGACAGGTTAAAGGAAAGCTTCCCTAATAATTCCATCAAAGTATAGAGCGTAATAGCGGGAACGGCCGTTTGCACTTGCTGCAAAAAGAGCGCGTTATCAGCCTGCCGGGCATCGGACTGAAAAGCAAACGCCAAGAGCAACACATCCGTATCTACGACGACCATGCACGTCCTCGCAATTCACCCATGACGTCATCTAATGACGCTTCGGATTGATTTTGCATCTCCTGCCGCACTTGAGCAGCAATTTCTTGACCTCTGATTTGCGCCTCTGGTGAACGGTCTGGCAACATTACATAAGGTCGATCTGCTTTGGCCTCTGCTTGTAAAAGCTGTTGGTATCGTTGGTAGCTAAGAATGGCTACACGGGGTTCTCCGTAACGTTCGACCACTACTTCGTTTTCAGTTAATACCTGGTCCATCACGCGGCCAAAATTCTGCTGCACTTCACTGGATTTGAGCATCAAGGGCATCTGTTCACCTCTTAATCTTACCTGATTTGTCTATGTTAGATAACATTATAGCAGAAAGGGGGAGGGGTGAGCAGGCAAATGGTGATGAAATCGCGGATTATGCCGGCATATTCACGGATGGGAAAAAGGTTGTATCGATGCGGATAGGCTCAGGGATAGCTCCTGGGATAACCTGACCATCCGCGTCACGCGGCGCTTTCATGTACTGTAAATCGGTGTTCCGGGCCAGGCAAGCCAGCGTCATGCCCGCCGTCATCGGTTTCAGGCCACCCGTGAGATCAGCGATTAATTCTTTTGCCGGCAGACCGCCGGCCTGACTAGTGGCCCGTGTTAGCACTTTGGTGACCACCTCATAAGTCGATTTCATCTCGTCAGGATGGACCACGTAATCTGGGCTGCCGTGGAACATCCGCACGCGGTCGCCATACCGTTTCGCCAGGGCGGCGGCGACAGGCAGTGACTCAGCCGTGGCAATAAGCCAGCACCGCTTTAGGGCGGGCAAATGGTACTCGATGGCGTGTGGCGCGGCGGCTTCGGTGGGGCCAACGAGTAGAACCAATCCCTGGCGGGGAGCGGGCTTGTGTTCCTCGGCTATGGCGACCTGCCCCACGGAGGGGCGACTGATAGCCGTATAGAGAAGGATAACCACCGCCACGCCCACCGCCACCGCCGCCAGCCAATAGCCACCCTGAAAATGAGCGGGGTCGTTAGCCAGATCATAGGCCGCTTGCAACGCCAGGGTGAGGGCGGCGGTGCCGATGATGTAGAGCGGAATGGAGCGGGTCGGGTCAAAAAAGGCCAACCAGCGATTGCGAAGGGTTTCCATTAGCGTTCCTCGATTTTCACGTCAAAACCAGGGCCGTTAATTTCACTGAAAAAACCGGGTTTTTCGAGTGCCCGGCCAAAATTACCAGAGTGGTTCATGTGTAAAAACCCGGTTTTTGGCCTTTTTTCAGTAGAGTCATTTTTGTTTTATTGCAATTCGTGTATCTTCTCAATAAAGGGTGGGACTGTTGGTTGAGCCTGTCGAAACCAATGGCCTTCGACAAGCTCAGGCGGCGTTTCCCTCGAGATATTGAGGATATACCAACTCGTTGATTAGGATTGTACATGGTTGTGCTTTTCAGGCGCTACAGGCGATGGGTGGTTATGTGGGGCCGGATAATGCCGGCATCTGGCAAGGGGGCGGGATAAAGCTGAATCAGGAATTGTGAGAGCGTGGGTGTCCCAAATAAGACAACTGCATAGTCGTTGGCTAAGTCAAATGACCAGACTAGAATAGAGTCATGACTCAAGTAACCATCCATGAAGCAAAAACACACCTCTCCAGATTAATCCGGCAAGCGCTGTCGGGAGAAGAGATTATCATTGCCAAAGGCAATAAACCCCTGGTGAAACTGGTTGTGCTGCCAGAGGCACAGCCGGAGCGACGATTGGGAGGAGCAAGCGAAACGATTCTGGGGATGGCGGATGATTTTGATGAGCCGTTGCCGGAGTTGAGCGAATATATGCCATGAATCTTTTGCTTGATACCCACGCCTTTCTGTTGGACATCTGGGGCAGTGAAAAACTTAGCCCGGCAGCCAGCCAGGCTTTTCTGGAGCGAAGCAACACGCTTTATTTGAGCGCCGTCAGCTATTGGGAAATTTGTATCAAACATAGCATTGGCAAGCTGGCACTGGCTACCGATTGGCAAGCGGTGTTTGATCGGGAAATTGAGGCGAACGGTATTCGCCGGCTGGGGCTGGAAAAAGAGCATTGTCAGGGGGTGGTGGAATTGCCGGCCATTCACGGAGACCCTTTTGATCGGTTGCTGGTGGCCCAGGCCAGGCATGAAGGGCTGGTTATCCTCACCCGGGACAAAAACATCGGCCTGTACGGCGTCGAAACATTATGGTAGAAAGGTATCCCCGTAATAACCACTTTAGCTTTTACAAAACGGCCTAAGTCATTACAAAACCATAATTTCATTTCCGCCACCGTGTACGACTCTGGGCTTTGGGGACAATGGGATAGGAAACTCTACTTACCAGTTATGTGGATAAAGTAAAATCCTCTGTACTAGCCGGCCTTGCCAAACCGCTTCCTCTGGATCTTTTGTCTCCTGCTTGCTAATTGGCTCATACTCCTCCACTGTATGTATTCGCCAGTTGCCTCCTTCACTTATCACCGTTCTTAAATACCGAACCCTTATCCGGGTATCATTTGGTATATCAATATCTATTTTCTGTTGAATTTCTCCTGCGCGTTTCCAAAACTCAGGCACCATATCCACAGCGTTGCTGACTACAAAGACATTTATTTCACTGACGCGAGTGCATTTC
This sequence comes from Ardenticatenales bacterium, assembly GCA_020634515.1. NCBI lineage: Bacteria > Bacillati > Chloroflexota > Ardenticatenia > Ardenticatenales > Ardenticatenales bacterium. Next base: position 332,826 of record JACKBL010000007.1, read on the forward strand.
CCCCCTTCATACTCTAAAACAGCTCCCAGCTTCTTGTTAAAGAACTTCGTTACGTTTTCTTCATCTACCAGCTTGTCAGGGTTTTCGTGGTGTTTACATTCAGCTATCCATATCTGCCGGTTTCCGTTTTCATCTACCATATAGCCATAAACATCGATTTCACCTGATCCTTCCGCATCTTCAACAATTTTAGGCGTTTTCGGATAGCAGCGAGGGCAGCCAAAGCAATCTCGAATAATTGATTCCACTTTGCTTTCAAATAGTCGATCTGCATCGCTCTTATCAGGTGTTTCAATTAAAGCCGGATAATATGGCTCTGCATCATTGGCAAATACCACTTTCAATTTCGGAATCTCTTTGACTAATCTTGCTCGGCAATCCGGATCAAACAACCTGTGACACGGATGAGCCGCATTTTCTGGCAGCAAAACCCTTAATCCCAGTTTGGGGACATGTGCAGCCATGCCAATTAGTATCTGTTCAAGAGGATCATTACACTGACAGCCGGGATGATCAAGCAGGCTCTGAACACTATATGTGAGATGCGATGGGTATCGCAAAACATCATCTCGAATTTCTACAATCAGGTATTGAAGCAATTTTGCGGCAGAAGTATGAGCATCAGTGTCGAGATGTGACAGTTGAGTTTGCAGCATTTCTGCATAAGCCTTATCCAGTGCCCTTTTCTTATCGAAAGCGAATTTATAATCCTTGCGTCGACTAAATATCCAATCAGCCAATATTTTCGTAGCTGCATCTGGGAGAGCGAAAACGTCCGGCGATATAGCGATTATCATTATTTAATCCACCTCGGCTCCTGCTAAAGTAAGGGCAATTGCTTCTTTGAGATCATCAGCAAAGAAATCTTTGAAACCAACAGGCTTTTCTCCAAACTCACCGGATCGTTTGACCTGAATGGGATGAACTTCACTCTCTCCCTTTTGGGGATCGCGGTCAACAAAATAAACCGCCAACTGATCGGGTTTCAGTCGCCAAGATTTTTTGCTAACCAAATCTCCTTTATTGGCGGCGGTCTCCGCAACCCACCTTCGCAGCCTGAGCAACAAGTGTTCACTGTGTGTTTCCAAAAAGAAACGCACAGTGTTTGTTGATTCAAAATCTGGTGGATTAACTGTTTCGACAAACAGGTCACCAAGTTGGGCTTGTGCTCCTGGATGTAAATGAAGTTCAGGCTGTTCGATTACTACTAACGAACCTTGCCGCGCTAACAAACTGTGAATCAACACAGGTAGCACTTGAGACGCGCCATAACCAACATCCAGCAAATTGATAGCGGGCGGTTCTTCACCTGGCAGTTCACGAAATTTGACATTAGACAGTTTCAAGTGTGGATGACGATAGACCACTTTTTCCGGATCAACCCTGTCGGCCAGTTTAAGTATCTGTAGCCATTCATCCAGTCGCTGAAAGATTTCAGCATCTGCACTCCGGTCTAACAAGAAGTCGAGATACGATCCCAACCCTTTTTGTCGCCATTTCTGTTGCGTCACAACATCCAGATTAAATACCCGCTCAGGTTCAGGACGGATTGGCCCCAAATATTCAATTTGTTGCAGAAAGATGGCGACTTGATGACACACCTCATCCAAAACAGCTTGCACGGCGGCAACATCTTGCAGGGCTGGTGAATGCGGCTGGGAAGCGACAACACTCAACTGGGGCATGAACCCTGACCGCATTTCCACATAAATGGCTGGCCAGACAGAATCTGGCTGGGATTCATGTCCATGTAACAGGTCGCTGCTGAAGTACCAACGTTCTCCCCTTTCAGCCTGCTGATCCAGGCTCCATTCTTCAGCAAAGAAAAGGGTGGGTCCTTCTTCCTGTGCTGCCTTTACCCAGGGCAAATCTATCTGGAAAGAGGATAACGCGACCCATTGTCTGGCATCATCCCATCGAAAACCCAGGCGCAATTCGGCAAAAGTTTCCTTTATTGGCTCACCCTGCCACAACCCCACTGTTTTGAGGACATCGAGAGCATCGGTTAGATCACAGCGAAAGGAAAAAGCCAGTTCTCGTTCTAACTCTTGCTTGTGGATGGTCTCTTGAATGGAGCCTAAGTCAACCCCATGTTCTGTAACAAAAACCAGGTGCCGATCATTTGCCGGGATGTCTAAGCTTTGGCGCAGCAACCGCAAAGCACGGAAAATGGCACTCTTGCCGGATGAGTTACGCCCAAATAAAAGCACAATTGGGCGGAGTTCAATCCAATTGGTGTCGGCAAATGCCATAAAATTTTCCAGCCGAATGGCCTGAACGGTCATTGTTTCCTCCTAATCCATTAACCGGATGTTTCGGGCTTCCAGTTGACCTTTCAACCCTTTTTTCAAGCGGAACTGAACCCGCTCACCAACATTCAGCGTCTCCAATTTGCCAGAAATATCCCGGCTATGGAAAAAGATAGGATCATGGCTGCCATCTGGCTGGATCCAACCAGATGGAGATGGCGCTTCAAAAACAGTGACTTTGCCGGTCAGATAATAAGTCTTGGCCGGGGCGCATTCAACTCTTTCCCGGTCCATATCTACAGCCAGTACAATACAAGCTGCCTTATGTCCCAATTGATATTGAATTCCACCCAACTTATCATTTGGAATCCATCCCAATACATCTTCATGCCAGGAAGAATTCTCAATTTCCAGAAAGACATCACCTTTGCTGTCTATGTGATATACAGAGCCAGTAATCATGGTGTGAATCAGAGATGGAGGTGTATCGGAGACAGGTTTGGCCGGGCGAGATGGAGCTTTGGGTGTCGGGGTTTCTGTTCTGGACGTTTTGGTCACCGGTAATTGTGATTCAATGCTGGAGGGACCAATGCCAGGTGTGGTATTGCCGGCAACTTGCAACGGATCCCCCAACACCGGACGTTCCTTAAACTCATCCACGGTCTTGTTTCTGCCTGAATCCCGTTCAATTTCCATATAGCGGGTTTGTTCCAGCCAGGCCGCATCCCCTTCCCGCCATTGCAACATGGCCAGCAACATTTTTATTCGTTCCATCTCAGCCAGGTGAGTTGCTTGTGGCCCAATACCACCATCAACCAAAACATACTTTTCAAAAGCCTCTACATAGGCTGTCATCTCTGCCGTAGAGGATGCACTTTTCCAACGTTCCCCCTGAAACAGGGATTGGTAACGCTCCTGTCTGTTGATCAGGTTCAGGGTTGGCACGAGGGAAACGGCCCCCATGCCTAAAGGTTTGCCCATGCCCAGTTTGTGGCAATAAGTGTGCCCATCTGTTACGGGCAAAGACAAAGCCCAGCACAATGCCCCCAATTCCTCTTCCCGCAAATTGTCAAAATGAATTTTGAAAGTAAAGCGCACACCAGGACTGATGGGCCGAATGCGGGTGAGCTGCTTTTCATGTTTTTGCTCTTTGGCGGTGGCTTCAATACTGGGTTGGCGGCCTTTGTGCCAGTACAGTTTGTACCCCCGAATTTCCGTTTCGCTGGGGGATGTGCCGTAATGGGCCAGGTTTTCCTTGCGATCCGGACTGTGTCCCATCCGTTGATTTTGCACCAGATAATGTTGGAAGGTAGTTATTTTAGGGCCGGATAGGGTGTGGGGAATGATGGCATCCTTGCTGTGCCAGACGTCTTTCTGGTCTGGCAGAAGATGGGCATTGCCAATAAAAACACGCCCGGCCCTTTGTTCCGCTGGCCCCACCCTTTCTCCCTTTTCATCTTGTTCTTCGACCCAGCCGAAAATGGCATCAGCCAGATCGGGCTGCTCTGACGTGCGCAGGTGGGATGGTACAAAGTCCAGGGGTCTGGCAGCTCTGTTTTCGCCGGGGAGGGTCAAAAATGCCGGCACTCGGAAATTGGGCGAGTGCCCAAACCACTTCACTTTCTTACCATCAGCCACATAAAAAACCGGGGCACCATCTTTGAGACAACCCTGCTTACCCCCCCAATGATCCAATTTTTGCTGAAACGGTGTCAGGCTGGCCAAATAATCCTTGATCGTTTGCTCCTCAATGGACAGTCGTTCGGCTTTCCTGTTTTGCAGCAAAATCAGAACATGGCTGCGGCGTGGCGCTTTCTGCCGGGGAGTACTTCTTGACTCATTATCATCCGTCTGGGTTTCCAGCATATTGCCGGAACAAACCAGAACGCCTTCCTCCCGGTAACGGCCACGGTCACCAATCTGGGTAACGGCCAGATAATTGCCACGTGCCCCACGTTTGTTTTCCACCTCAAAACTGACAGGATACCAGTTGGGTTCATAATTTGGGCTGTTGAAACGTCGCAGGCCGGTGATATCTTTGCCCCCTATCTGCCGTTCCTTTACTTTGAGAAAGCTGTCACCTGTTGACCACCCTTTTTCTTGCGGTGTCTGGGCCGGCTCGATAAACCAATTTTCCCCTTCCTGTTTCAGGAAACCCGCCTGGACATTTTTGCCCAATGCGCCAATGATGTCCCGATAGGGATCGCGCAAGGGATCGTCTTTGGAGGCGGCTACAGCCCGGTAGGTGAACACAGGCTGGTTGCCCACCCAACGGATGCGCCCATAGCTGATGATCTCCACCAGTTGGCGAATCATCCCGCGCAAACTGCTGCCGGGGATGACAGGCAGGGGGTGACCATGACTGTTCTTTTCACCGGGAGCAAAGAAGGGGGATTGTTTTTCCTTTTGTTCAGAGGTTAATTCGTCTGGCCCTTTTTGCCCAAACGCTTTGTAATCGCTTTCGGTCAACATGCCACGAATGTAGAGTGGGGAGCGTGTTTCCAACTGGCATTCAATCCAGCCGCTCAGTCCCTGATAACGATCCTGATCCAGGGGGGCGGCTGCCGGCGCGACCCGTGCCGGCAGTGGGACAAAGTTATAGGGCGCTCTGGCCCAAATCTGATTGCGATCACGGTCAATACGGGATTGGGTGGGGTTGTCGTGCTTAATAGCCATTTTTCCTCCTAAGCCGCATCCAGCGAAACCAGACGGCTGAGGGCAATGTGAGCCTGCCCATTTGAATCAAACTGGATGTAATGGCGGATGGTTAATCGCACCTCTTGGTTCTGTCCAATGGATAATGGAACCGCATGATAAAATCCCTGAGCGCCTTCTTCCATCCAGGTAAAACCATTCTCTGTCTTTTTGCCCTGGCCCCACAGTAGATAGGCCTCGTCCTCAACCTCATTGGTTTGGGCTGTGCTGTCCGTTAACAAGCGGTCCTGAAAGCCATCGTCATTTTTCCAGAGCAACAGTTCCCCGTCTTTGCCAAAGAGGCGTAGCTGTTGCACCGTAACGGCTCGCAGCGGGATGGCCAAATCGGCAAAAACATCTGCGGAAGTGATGAGTTGCCCCTGATCATTCACCTTGCCCCAAATAACGCCATCATCTGTGTGGGCGAGCAGGTAAGTCAGATTATGTGTCTGGGCCTGTTGAACCAGCCATTGACGGGGGTTTTCTTCAAATGGGTGTTTAGTTGCCATCATTTTCCTTCCTTGTGGCCGGCTGCCAGGCATGAAAGGCGGTTACATAGCTTTCCAGTTCTGTGGCTGTACCCTTCCCGGCTATCTTCATTGTGCTATCAGGTTGCTGGTTCAATTCCCAGTGCTGGTCTGGGAGCAACAGATGGGCTGACTCTCCCTGAAGCCGTCCCCGCCCCACGCTCCGTTCCCCACCGAGCGGCAAATCACCAGTCCACAAATCTTTGAGAACCAGCAAAAGTAATCCTACCTGAGCCTTGAAGAGGTCGCTCTCATCGGCCCATTGCCGCAGTTCAAGCTGAATGGTCACCTGGTTTTTGCCATTGGCGCTGCCAAAGAGGGGCTGCTGGCTGAACAATGCCTGGGGATAGGCGCCGCTGGTAAAGCGGTCAATTTTGACCCGGCTCTGCACCAGATGGTCAATGGGGTTTTGTACTTCGGTTTCGGCCATGAGTACCCGGCTGCCGCTGGGTTCGTCGTTGGCTTTGCGAATGCGCCTGCCAAACATCTGGTTGACCAGGAGACGCCCGGCATCTTCTCCCTTGACGGTAATGGCGATCCGGCGTGCCCGGCTGCGAATGGCTCCGGCCAGGCTGGTTCCGGAGAGAATGGGCCGGTCTTTGCCCTTGCGCCAGGAGCGCAGATGAACCATGTCCACCGGGTTATCACCAACACCGTCTGAACGGATGAGAAGTGAATCGGGCAAGGTGAAGGTGGCTTTGAGGTGGAAGGAAATGCCGGCATGTTCTCCCGGCTGCGGAACCCCCAACAAATGGCAAATATCCGGCTGGTACGTTACTTGCCGGTCTGCCGCTTCACTCAACCAGCCTATCACACCCTCAATCTGGTTCATTGGATAACGGGAGACAGACCAGCCTGTAATCTTACATTGTCCATACCCCCGTCGTTTTCGCCGTCCCAGGCCAATTTGGCCCGTTTCCAGCCCATGGAGGGCGCGGGCCAATGCCGACAATAACATTTTGTCCTCATCTGGCAACCACAGTTCAAAATGCAAATCAAACGTTGTGCCAGCAGCCAGCAACTCTATATCGAACTTCTTTTTGTCTTCCGCCGTACCCGTTTTAGGGTCTATGGCCACCCCATCACGAAACTCCACCGGCTCTCCCGTTTCGGGCAAAGTACCCAGGGCATCATCAATAGCCAGCCAGCTTTGCACCGAGCTGCGCTGATCGGGATTTGAATCATCCAAATGCCCAAACAGCCTTTCGGTCAGGGATTTCTTTTCCTTAGCTGCTTTGGGGTTTTCCTGCCGGCCATAGCCTCGTTCTGCTTCCCACAAATAACTACGCAGTGCCCCGGCAATGGAAGCACCGGTGAGCAATGGGCGTTGCCGTTCCACTGAATCGTAGAGCAGGGCCATATCTGTTGAGCCATCCTTGTCGCCGCTGCCAAAGGAGGCTGGCGTCTCCAGCACCAATTGCCCGCGAATAAATATCCGTTCGCCGACAGTGCGGCTCTTTTTCGGTTGGGCACTCATCAGCTATTCCCTCCTTCACGTTGTTTTTTGGCAAACCGAACAGCCTGACGCAGCACGTCTTCGATTAAGCGGGCCAGGGTGCGCTGGCGCAGTTCCAGGTCCATGGGTGCTTTGACACCGGCAACTGTAGGCATTTCCCCCACCCAGTTCAGATTTCCCCCCTTCGCCTGCTGCTCAATCCAATTCCGGAGTTTATCGCCGCCCATTCGGGCATCCTGCCACTTCCGTTGGGAAAGATCAGATTGCTTTTCAAAAAAGGTGAGTACTTCCCGCAAATCCCCCTTATACCAGGCCCGCCGGGCGGCCAACCGGGCCTGCGAAAGCTGGGAAGCAGCGGGCAAGCTGCGAAATCCCCGGCCCGTCAGGGTATGTACTTGCTCAACCAGCTTCATTTCGATCTGGTTTTCCAACTGGCGCTGGGCCATCCATTTGGCTAAAGCCTCGCTGATGGGGGTCAGCCGTTCCGGCAGTTGAACGGCAACCTGCGGAGGTGGCGGTGATTGCACTATCCGTTCTGTTTTGGTATGCCAGTTTACGGCAATGCGTCCATACCCTTCCACCCGCCGCTCGCCAATGCCGGCATCCACCATTTCCCGCAGCGTCTCATAATACTTGCCCGGAAAAGCCATCACCGTGCCAGCCTCAATGGTTAACGCCTGTGGTAAGGGCAAGCCCCATTTGCGATTAAACCCCCCGGTCACATTTGTGCGCCGAAACGCTTCGATCTCATCTGGCTTAACCCCCTCAATCAAACCAGCTAAATCTGCGCTTATTTGTCCATCGCCATTCCGCCAAATGACATCGCTCAGGCAGGTAAGAATAGCTGCATCCTTGAGTTCGGCCTGGGCAAACATTGCCTCAAGGTCCTCAAAACTCATATCCTTTGGATCAGGCTCCTCCTTTTTCTCCTCATCGTACTCTTTCCAGTTGGCAGAAAAAGCTACCTGGTCAATCTGCACCCGGCCATAACCACCGGTGTGCGCCCCGCCCAGATTCCATCCCCCTTTTTGCAGCAGTGGTTGAATCCGTTTTTGCAGCAGATCGGAATCTTCGGCCACAATCACGCCAATAAATTCCTGACCAGGGGCGATGCTTTCATAGCGGAAGACATTGCTGCTGTCTTGGTCTTTGCGATTGGCGTCCGTGCTGGTGTTATGCACCATGATGTGCATGGTGGGCTTGATCAACTGCACCCCTTTCTGATCTATCCAGCAATAGTTGTCTTTTCCTGGAGGTTTGGGTGGCTCCTGTTTGCTCCAGTCTGGAATAGCGATGGCAAAATCATACAATGATGTACCAGGAGCCAAATCAGAAGCTTCATCTTTAGGCAGCAGCCATGAGAGGGGACGGGGCAAAGCGCGTACTCCCGTTTCTGGGTGGGCGGGATAGGCATTGAGATATCGCACTTGGCCATTAAAGAAGAGGTCGCTGGCGGGGGAAGTGCCGGCATCTATCTCTCCGTTTTCCTTGATATATTGGGCAATCACCGCCCCCCGAATGGCGCTGCCAGACAGGTAATTGAGGGAAACACGGCTGTTTGGCTCGCCGCTTTCTGCTTGCCCCAGCAACACCGGTTCCAGTAAACGGATTCTAAACGTCAGCGCATTCACGGCGCACCTCCTCAGCAAACTTAGCAAGCCAATTACTGGTAACCGCCTGCACGGCAACAGGTTTATCAGCATCCCAGCGATACATGGGTTGATCAAACAACGCCACTTTCACCCGACCCAACCCCCGGTTACGGCTTGTGCCGACTCGTGTTAAGGCACAAACTACCGCCGCCAGCAATTGTTTGGCACGAGGGTCTGGCTGTTGATTGAAATTCAGTTCAGCAACAAACAGGGTTTCCCGCACAATCACACGCATGGCCCGCAGACTGTTGTGTTTGGGGGCACCGGTTTTCCCGTCCATGGCCGTTTGCCGGCGCACATCGGTCAATGTTTCCAGGTTTTTTTTTCGCAGCCGGCCCCACTCTGCTTCCAGGGTAGTTGGTTTGTGTTGATGCTTGACGGAAAGTGTACGAAACTCTTCCTGAATGCAGGCACGTAAATCTGCCGGCAGTTGCGCATCCCCCACCTGCATTTTCGCCATCTCCCCTCCGCTGCCGGGCTGACCAAACAGGAAATCTGCTGCTTCTTGCCACAGTTCAAGCGCACAGCCACTGCTTTGCAGCCCATACAAGACCTCAGCGCAGGCTGCGTTTAACAGCCCCTTCAACGTTTTGCCACTGAGATAGGGCAATCCATAAGCGTCATATTGCACTTCCGCATCCACCATGCCGGCCACCCCATCCCCCCGGCCAAAAGTGGTGTCACTCAACAGCGTAATGCTTAACCACAAATGTCTATCTGGCTCATTCATTCTTCCGCCTCCTTCTTTTTGTCCAGCCGCACAAAGAAATCAATTGCTTCGATGGCGTCAAAATAACCACAATCTTCCCCGCTCCAACCGCTGGTCATCATGGTTGGACTTTGTCCGGGAATTTCGGGCAATTGTTTCTTCCCATGCTCATCCTGAATGTCATATTGATTGAGGAAAAGCGTTACAGCCTGATCCCCCCGGCGCAGCGCCTCCTGTAGGGCCTTTACCTTGTTGCGCCGCTGGTGCCAAATTTTGTTTTCCTGAAATTCGCAAGTTAATTTTTTGAAGTTATCCCAGGAACGCCAATAACGACTGCCCTGCGGCGGCGATTGTCCCAAATCGTGCCGTACTGGACGCATGAGCAAGCTTTTGCCATTATCGGCGGTGTACTCTCTGTCCCGCAGTTGCGCCAAGGGCAAAATGACTCCGCCGGTGGCAAAGTGCCAATCTATCGTTACCCCCTTATCATTAGCGGTAATTCTCTTGATGGCTTTTTTAGCCGAACTTGAAAGGTCATCTGCCAGTTCATAGGCGCGGGAGAAGGGGTAATGGTTTTTGACCACGGCAATGCCGGCACGGGCATAGAGCGGATCTCCGATAGAATCGGGTTTGGGGCCGGGCAAGGGGGTCTGCGCCAATGTTTCCAGATAATGGGCCGCCAGCGACAACCCCAAACGGCCATCACAAACAAAGGTGGTGTCATCTCCCCCAAACACCAGGGGGCGGAAAGGGAGATAGCGGATTTCATTTTTCTCCGGCACTTGCACCTCACCGCCGAAAGTGTCTGTGCGGGCATCATAATTGTCCAGCAAGAAGCGTACCGTTTCCCGCAGGGCATGGAGCGCCTGTTCGTTGATTTTTTGGCTCAGCAGGCGTACCTGCTGGATGTACTTTTCGTTGTCCGCCGCTCTGGGAAAGGCGTCACTCAGGGCGGCAAACCGTTTCCCCATGCCATTGCCATCAGCATGGACGACGGCGATATAAGAAGCTTCTCCCCGGTCGCCAAAGAGGGTGAAATCGGACAGAAATTCGTCCACGATGTCAGTGTCCAGAGGAAGTGAGCGTTTTAACCGATCATTGCCGTTTTGAGTGGCACAGAGTTTATGTTTGATGGCCGTGGAAATGCGTTGTCCGTTTTCTCCATCATCATTTTCTCTGTCACGCTTCACTGCCGGCATTCCCGTAAACACACACGCCGCCGTCACCCCCAGCCCCAATAAAGGGGTATCTCCGGAACGGGCCTGTTTGCGCAGGGCCACCTGTTGCCGCAAGGCCACATGTTTTTGAGAAAGGGCGTCACGTTCCCAATTGAGAGGACAATGTCCCACCACCAGGGACAGTTGCCGGGCTTGCTGGATCGCTTTCAGGCTTAGCTGTTGCACAAAGGGGATGGCGACGTCATCGGGAATGCCGGCAAACAGGATCAAGGCATTGCCACCACGGGCATAAATCACCTCTGCCTCGTCATCAGCAGCCGCAGCCACGGGTAGCCATTCCCTTGTTTTCTCGTCCTGCCGCAAATTATGGCGCTTCCCCATTTCATTCAGTGTATTTGCCACCCAATCCTGCGTCACCTGCCGCACCAGCTCGGAGGCCCCGATGTTTTGCTGCAAATTGTTGCTGCCAAATATGTAGTTTTGGATCCCGGTCACTTCAATATGGGTCAAGGTTTTTGTGGTCACGTATCCTCCTCATAGATTGGTAGTGCGCAGCCAATCAGCCAAGTGGCGGGAAAGCTCTGGCAGTTCTGACTTACCAAAAACCCGAATCTTTCCCTTCGCATCCCAACTCCGCATTAGCTCCTGTTCTAACAAGCGAGCATTATCATAATAGCAAACTAACGCAACCCGGGCTTCATCGCCGCCCAACTGCCTGGCCCTGACATAAACTTCCAGAAGATGTTCCTTTACCGTGCCTTTCCTGTTCTTCCCATCCGATACCATGCAAGATAAGGCGAAAAGCTGGTAGCCAAACATCATAGCATTATCCAAATCAAGACTCATGCCTAAACCTGGCTGTTTGTACTGGAGCCCCACACTCACTTCAACCGGAAAATCATTTTGTAGTTGGCGCAGCGATGCGTGGACGTATGCCTCCAGCCAGCCACCAATGAACCATTTGGCGCAAGATGGCAGGGAGGGTTTGTGAGGCAACAAAATGCCGGCAATACATTCTGGCGTAGCTGTTCCTCCACATAAACCATCCATGGCCGCCCGCACCCCACTCAATAACGGGTATTGGGCTGGATCTGGTACGGCGCGAAGTTTTTCGTCAAACATCCACTTCCGCCAGGTTTCCACGCCTATCGGGGTCATGTGTAAATCCAGTAGGGCACGGCACAAGTTAATCAGTTCTGGGACATCATCTGTCGTTGCCCATTTTTCCTGGTTATTCGTCGGCGTAAAATTGTGCAGGGCAGCAAGTTCATCGACATTTAAGGCAACAGCCTGACGGATTGCCGGCATTTTCAATACCGAAAACTCCGCCTCTTCAACACCCCTTCCTCCATCAATGCGCAGCGCCAGACATTGGGGATCAAGGTAGGAAAAAACAGGTGGAGGAGATTTTTGTTCCCACTTGGCGGACATAACCCGATAAGTATGAATGGCCATGGGTTTTGTCCCACCCGTATAGTTAAATCCAACTCGTCCGGGTGGATGCTTGTCTATTTCCTTGAGGATTTCTGCAATCCGATTCTCTATGTCCAGATTGCTCACGGTAGGAACAGGCTCCAGTCGTATTGTCCAATCACCGTTTTTTTTCTGCAAGGCATCCTCAAGATTTTCGGCCAACTTCTGCGTGCTTGGCTCCTTGTCCTCGCCCTTCGAATGAAGCAACCAAATGGTAGCTGTTGATCTGGCCAACAACAAGGCTGATACCAGGTTCGGCAGCGGATTCCCCCCTACCAACAAGAACAGGTGATCACTTTTGAGTCTGTCTGGAATCGTTTCCAACGGCATTTCTCTCCTCTCTACCCAAACCCGTCACAATATCCACAAACACAACAGCGCCAGACGGCGAAAAACAAAACCTTTGGCGCTGCATATCTTTCAAGCTGCCCATCTTAACGCCTCATGGAAAATGCCGGCATCTCCCGGCCAAAAACCCGCTTTTATCTTTATCCCCAATCCTATCCCAAATTTCCCCCTCGCGAATCAGGAACTTCCCCTAAACAAATCCTCTCGCCAGTAACGGCCCAACATCCGCATCATTGCCCCCCGGCTGGCCCCCTGGATACCGAAAGCCTCCTCCAACTTCCGATAAACCGCCTGCAACTGACTATCCACCGTTCTCGGCCGCTTCCCCAAAAAGAGCGCAATCTGCTCATAAGTCCAATCAGGATTCAGCGTCCCCAGCCGTGCCACCTCGCGCTCCTTCGGCGTTAATGTCTGCTCAACAAAAGCAACTACCCGTTGCGCCCCTTGCGCCTGCTTTCTCATTTGCGCCGCCCGCACGGCAACAACAGCCGAATCAGCCCGCCCCACCTCCGTCAGTGCGGCAGGCACATCACTCCAACCGAGGACGGGAATCGGGATGAGCAAAGCCCTGTCTTCCGTTTGCAAGTGCATTCGCCGTTCCGCCAGCAACGCGCCAAAAGAGACCAGATGCCACAACCGGTCCTCCTCGTCAAAAAGCAGTTGCGCCGTCGTCATACCATAGACGGCCATCACCTTTCGCCCTCCGGCAACGCAAATATGCAGCCGGTGTCCCGCCACCTTGCAACGGCGCGCCTCTTCGTAAATGGTGGCAAAAGTCGCCTGCGCCCCCAGTTCATTTTCAATATCGGCTAACGGCTCGCCAGAAAAAGTGACCGCAACCTCCCGGTAATCCAGGTGGGGATACTGGGCGATCTCTGGTCGCAGACGAGCAAGCGCGGAGCGGGTTGGCTCCTGGCGCGCATCGGTGTGAATAACGCGGAGTACCGCGACGGAATGCCCCGCGGCGGCCAGCAAATCAAGCACAATTGTCACGACTTGTGCCTCGCTGCCAAGTGTGGCTATCAGTGCCTCCGCCATATGCGCCTGCCTGTTTGAGTAGTGAACGACTAGATTGGACCAATTTCACCAGAGAAAATGGGTCCAATCTGGCTTAGCAGTTACAGACTGTTTAAGAAATCGGCGGTATAATGTCCGCAAAGCTTCTTCTCGCCTGCCAGGGCGTATTGTACAGGAATGTGGGAAATGGGCTGATGCCGGCATTTTCCCGCACCTCACCCCAAAATCAAAACAACCTCTCCAACCGATCAACCCCACGGAGAAAGGAAATGCACATCCCATTTCCCGCCATCTTGATCGGGGGGCCACCCAATTCGGGCAAATCCTTGCTCACCTATAGCCTTACCCAAGCATTGCGCGCGCGGCAAACAGCCCACTTCGTCATCCGCGCCGCCCCCGACGGAGAAGGCGACTGGTCTCACCAGATAGACCGCACATTAGTGCAAGAACTGCGGTATCCGGGCCAATGGAACCCGGAATTCGTCACCCACATAACGGCGGCCATCCAACGCCGCCACTATCCCCTGCTGGTGGACGCCGGCGGCAAACCCAAACCGTGGCAAGAAACGATCTTCCAGGCCTGCACCCACGCCGTTCTCCTTATCGGCAAAAACCAAGAACAACCCACGGTGCATCAGCAACACCTGGCGACGTGGCGGGCCATCATGCGGCGCAACCACGTGCCCATCATCGCGGAACTATTCTCAGATAGCACAACCGTCTCCACAGCGACAACACGGACACCCATATTGCAGGGCGTGTTAGGAAAGATAACGCCCGGTGAGATGGACGGCGATGTTGTTTTTGTCGCCTTGCTGCGGCTGCTGCAATCTATTTTCGCCTTTTCGCGCCCGGCGTTGACGGCGGAAAATTTCGCGACGGCGCCGACGCAGGTTGTCATGGACCTGGAAATGTGGCCGCCGCCGGGGGAAACGGGCATCCGGTTCTGGAAACCGGAGATGCTGCCGGCATTTCTCGCCACCATCCCGCCCCATGCTCCGCGCTCCCTGTACGGACGCGCGCCAAATTGGGCCGTAACAGCAGCGGCATTGCGGGGAATGCCGGCATCCCTCTTCCTATTTGATCCCCGCTATGGCTGGATCGCCCCGCCCGCGCTCACCCTGCATCCGCGCCACGACTTCCCCCCACCCGCGGCCTGCCAAAGGGGCTGGTCCGTTGCCAGTCAAATGGATGGCAGCACCTGGCTAATCGAGATGGGCCGCGACAGTCAGTACCTGGACCTGTACCAACCGCAACGGCTGCCGCTGCCCCAAATGCCGGCATCCAGCAACATCCTCCTCAGCGGCAGCCTCCCCCAATGGCTACTCGTAGGCGCGGCCCACCGCTATGCCCCCCACAGCCGCTGGCTCGCCGTCTACCAGCCACCCCTTAGCGGCGCGGTCATTGTCCACAGCAGCGATCCAGCCTATCCAGTAGGAACCTTATTGCGCGAACCGGATCTCCCCTGCCTGTCCGCCGGTGACTAATACAGGGAATCCTTTAGCCAGAGGCGTGAAAAAAAGACCGAGACAGCACTCATGCGTGCGCTGCCGCCAGGGCGTACCACATCCCCCGCTGCGCCGCGCCCCCGCCCCCACCCGGCCAATAAACGGTGGCCTTTGGCTGGCGACTGAACGCGCGCGCGGCGGCCGCCCCCCGGTCATAGTACCGTCGTCGGCGTGCCGCCATCCCCTCCTCCGCCGCCGCAACGTTGCCCGCGTCCCTTGTTTCACGCAGGTCGTCTTGTTGGCGCGCCAACTTGAGTCGGCGATTGAGGTGTTTCTGGCGGCCCCGCCCGCGGGGAGCGTGGGGGGCGTGATAACTGTTGGGCAACTGCCAGGCCAGGTAACGCTGTCGCCGTCGGCCCTGGTAGCCGCGATAATCCTTCAATGTAAAGAGCGCCTGCCCTTGTTCCCAGGCCAGCTCTTGCGCCGTTTCCCCATCCAGGCAGGGACCGATGGCGTAATTGGTCTGGGCGTGGACATGGGCGATTTTCTCGTATTCCCGTTGGCAGCGCCGGCTCACCCCCGTCACCCGCACCAGCGTCTCGCGGGCAATCGGCTTGCTGCCCGGCTGCCGCTCGCTGCCCCGCCCACTGTGGAAGCTGGCGTAGAAATGGGCGCGCACCACGCCCATGCTGGCCGTGAGGCCCGTCACGGGCAGTTCGACGGGACGCCCGGTCAGCCGCGTCACACCCAGGGACAGGGCCACTTTCACCGTAGCCCGCAGCCAGATGCGCGTTGCGTCCCGCTGCCAGAACGTTCCCTCCCCGGCGCGCAGCACCTTGCGGAGTTGCCGCCAGCCGCAGATGCGCAGGGGGGCGTCTGCGCGCGTCAGCCTCGCTCGCGCCAGATCTATGCGAATCCATCCGCGGCCATCCTGGTCCAGATGCTGCAGCAGCAGCCAGAGGCGGCCGGGCGTGGCTTGCTCCTGGCGCAACATAGCCAGGGCGATGTCGGGGTACAGGGTGATGGCGGCGGGGGGCGTGGGGGGCGCTGGCGTCTCTGGCGGCGGCGACGCCGGCGGGGTGATGGCGGGCGCTGGCGGCGCAGGGCGGCAGTGAGGGCGTGGCTGCCCCACCCCAGGTGGTCCGGGTGGGCGGCCATGAAGGAGATAGTAGATGGCGACGGCATTTCTGCCTGTTCCATAGCACGCCGATCTACCTCGTGCCGGACCTGGACCTGAGCACGTAAGGCAAGAAGTCTCTGGTTCGCCGCTAATAGCGACGGTGACAGGGAAGACGCCGCGTCCACCATGATGCTGCACAATAGCTTCGGGCTGTCAAGACTATGGGTGCGCGGGATTTTGTTGACGGGAACTAACTCCAGCGCCAAACCTCTTTTGTGGGCCAAATGTCTCGCCGCCAAGGATGGTCAGGCGCCGGACGATAGGGTTCTCCCCTTTTCCTGTCTGGTTGTGGCGGGTGTGGCTGTGATGAAACAGGCGCTACCTTGACTGAGGCAAAGGTGATTGGCGATGCTGAAGGGCGTTGCCGTTTGGCCTGGGCCCGAAACGCAGCGCGTCTTTGTTGCCAGTGGGCGGTGACAATTTGTGACCAACCATCCGACCAACGCCCATTACAGACCAGGTTACGCAGGGCCAACAGGGGGTCAACATGATGTTTCGCCCAACGCATCCCCGCCTGTTTCATTTGGCTGTGTACAACCAATTTGTGGCTGCTTTCTACCGAGCCAGAACCAATGGGAAAGCCATGCGCCTGGAAGTGGGCATAATCAATCATCTCCGTCCGTGTTTGCAAGTAACGGCGGGACTGGTCAATGAGTGCCCGTTTTTCATCCCCCTCGACGTGGTATGGCAGCAGGCAAATATCCGCTATGGTTCGTTGCGGTGGTTTGAGTTGATGGGCCATCCGTGCAAACCATTGCCGAAACGGTTCTGAACCCTCGCCATATGCCACCTGGCCTGCCGCGGCCACCGCATCTAGTACACCTTTTCAAAAGTTTTTCGACTTCATGATTAGCAAACTAATGGCATGTTAACAATCAAAGGGCATCATTAGTGTATCGACCACCCATTACGGAGGCACTAATGACACCCTACAAGTATTATATCCATCTGAGCGGCAAGGAAAAACAAGAACTGCGTCAACTCAAAAGCGTCGGCAAAACAGAACGACGCCTCGCAGACCGGGCCCGTATTGTCTTGTGGACAAACAAGCGGGTTGCTGTTGCTGAGATTGCTATCCGTTTGGAATGCCATCGCAGTACGGTCATCAATTGGCATCGTTGGTTTTTACAAAGGCGGGCTGCTGGACAAGCAGCCACCGCCTGTCTGCAAGATGCCCCTCGTCCTGGTCGTCCCGTGCAGAGAACCCCCTTGCAGACAGCAGAAATCAAAGCGGTGGTCTGCGAGCGTCCGGCGCTACTGGAGAAACCATTGAGCCGTTTCTCGCTCAGTGAAATACGGAACTGGGTCATTGAAGCGGGCATCGTGCCGCACCTGAGTCTGAGTACCTTGTGGCGATTGCTCCATGACGATGCCATCCGCCCCTGGTTGTATCGTCTCTGGTTGTTTCCCCGCGACCCAGACTTCCAAGTCAAGGCCGAGCGAGTGGTGGACTTGTATCATCGCCAATGGCAAGGGTCTCCCTTAGGAGAGCAGGATTATGTCATCTCTGCCGACGAGAAGTCTGGCTTGCAGGTCTTGGAACGACGCCATGCAACCGTACCACCCCAACCCGGGCAGGCGGGGCTGCTTGAGTTTGAATACAAACGACATGGGACCGTCGCTTATCTGGCTGCCCTGGATGTTTTTCGGGCAAAGGTGTTTGGTCAGGTGGGGGATACAACAGGTATTGTCCCCTTTGGTCAACTGGTTGATGCGGTGATGCAGCAAGAACCCTATGCTTCCGCTTCCCGCGTTTTTTGGATTCTGGATAATGGTTCTTCCCATCATCCCCATACCTCTCCCGTCCGTTTGCAGGCCGCTTATCCCAATCTGGTTGCTGTCCACCTGCCCACTCATGCCAGTTGGCTTAACTTTAGTTTTCCGTAAATGGGGTTTGAATTTTGGTGCTTCAAACCCGAAATCAGGCCTTTGCGAGCCGGATAGCTTCGTATCCAGGCGGCAAATGTGCCGTAACCGAAGCCTTCTTAGAAAGTTGGTTGGAAAGTGGCAGACCAACTTTTTTTAAATGCTTCATCAGGCGTCCATACGTCGGTTTGGCAGCTCTGTCCCAGAAGCCAGTCCGGATTGGCGGTAGGGTCGCCGCCAGATATTTCAATAGCGACCCGAAAATCATGGTCAGTGCCGGCAAGCGCGTGAGCGCGGTCGGGTGGTGGACATAATGCCGACCGCCGCTAGTAGACGGGGGACCAGACCTCAACCTTTATTTCGACGCTATCCTCAGCAACAAGCGTGTGCGTTTGCGTTGGTTTGGACGCAGGCAGAAGATTGTCCCCATGCTTTCGCGCCAATGGGCGCACCACTTCAGCCTGGTGGCGGCTGGGCGTTGGCCCCTTGTTGGAGGTTCGCGGCGGTATCTTGCCTGCTGTTTTGCCGAAGGTGCAGTTCTTGGCTAACCGTACCACACAGTTATTCACCCCATGTCTAACCGCATCTACCAATGAAAATCCAGCATCAAAGAGGGCCAGGTCTGTCTCCGTCAGCTTTTTGCCGACCTGCTTGTACACCTTTTCCATCTCCGCGGATGGCGCGTTTTGACTCGTATTCCCGCGGACCAGTAGTTCCAGGATGGCGACCCGTTGTTCTCCAACACGCCCTGTTGTCCCCATCATGCCAAATGGCACACCGGGCACCGCTTTGTGGGCATCTGAATCATACGTTTTGCTCTTCAGCCCTTTCACTCGTGCCCTTTTGTATGCCGTCATATCGACGGGTTTCAGCTGGTACCCTTGAATCACCGTTGCCTGCCATTGACCAGCCGCGTCTACTTGCTTTTTCAACTCGTCGAGCAACTCCGCCAGATTGAACTGACCGTACGTGATCGCTTTGGCTGCCCGACGACTCCTTGCGGCTCGTTCTGCCTCATCATCAATGAATGCGCTCAAATACGGGTCGACCGCGGGCATGATGCCACCGCCTGATTCGACAAAGTATCCGCTGTACATCGCGCTGATGACATCACAGATTCCTAAATCGGTTCCTTTCGGCAGCGTGGCAACCATTTGCTCAATTGCTTGTTGCACCTGATAATGGATAGCTGTGGGCGTGTTGGTGTTGGTGTTTGTTTTCACATACTAGGTTCCGTTGACATTTGAAGAAAAAGGGAAAAAACCCGATAATGTTACAATGTCAACTATCAAAATCGCCGATGATCAATGGCGAAAAATATACACCCACCGTTCGCTTATTTCGAAAAAACGTGCAATATGTGGCTGAAATCGAGGATTATCTCAAATTTGCCCATATATGGCACTGCCACATGTGGCGATAAAGCCGAGTTTCTCCATCCTTATGCCATATTTGGCGTTTAGTAGGCAAAATGAGCGAACGCCCGATATACAGGTTCTTAAAGGCACATCCACGTACCTACGCTAATAATCAAGAGGCCACCCGCCGTTTTGTAGAAGGTGTTCACTGGCTCATGCGAACAGGAATTCAGTGGCGCGAATTACCAGAGCGCTATGGTAACTGGAATAGCATTTATAAACGTTTTTCCCGCTGGGAAGAGCATGGTATTTGGGCAGCCTTGCACGACCATTTCGTGCTAGACCCGGATATGGAAAGTGCAATCATTGATAGCACCGTAATTCGTACTCATATGAGCGCGGCTGGTGGAGCAAAAAAAACGGCGCTCAGGTAGAGCAAGCTCTGGGTCGTAGTCGTGGTGGTTTTACTACCAAGATCCATGTTGTCGTCGATGCACTGGGTAATCCCTTACAGTACATCCTAACCGGTGGGCAACGACATGATGTGACTCAGGCCGAAGCCCTGCTGGAACCATATGAATTTGACCGGGCTATTGCCGATAAAGCATATGATTCTGACGAGTTGCTCGCCTTTATCTCCGAAAAAGAAGCGGAAGCGATTATCCCGCCCAAGTCCAATCGGACAGAAAAACGAGCATATGACAAGCATGCCTACAAAGAGCGTCATTTGGTCGAGTGCTTTATCAACAAAATCAAGTGGTATCGTCGGATTTTCACTCGTTTTGAAAAGTTAGCGCGACGATATATGGCTTTTTTGCACCTTGCCGGTGCTTTTATTTGGCTTCGTTGAAATGTCAACGGAACCTAATGGAACAGCCAGGGAGATAAATCATTTTGTTAACGAGCCAATGACGTTTTCCGTACAACCGTTACTCTTGCCCTGAAACAAGCCAGGGGTGCGGGGGCCTAGCCTTTTCTTTGGTTCTTTCTTTTGGGCAATGCCAAAAGAAAGAACAAGTGGTTACAGATTACGCAAAACCCGCGACCGGCGAGACAAGTGACGCGGCCAGAGGCCATGCCACCGCCCACCATGAAGACCCGCCCATGGCAGGTTGGGGAGTATATTACTTCCATCCCGCTGGGTGCCGCCGTTCCTTCTATGGTTAAGGTGCCCATTCTGGATGGTCATCATAGAATTCGTTTTCAGTGATTAGCCTGCCTTCCTCAACAAACGAATATGCGTAGGAACTACCAGGCGGTGACGGTGGATGTTGTTGGCTTGCAAAATCAACTGGCGCAACCGCTAAATCCAGAGAACTGAAATACGCTTCTACTGATGTTCCTTGAAGATTGTTCTCTAGCACGGATATGAACCATTCACCATTGGATCCCCACACATATTGACCGGTAGCGTCTTCCATAACAAATACCGGATGTAAAAGGAAACTTTCTCCATTCCGCCGAAGTTCAAAAACGTTAACGCTTACTGATGAGAATATCCCAGGCGATTGCAGGAAGGAGAGAAAATAATCATCACGCGGTAACCACTTAGGCTGGTCAATTCGAGGCCAAGATGAAGTTAACCGGTGCATAGCATTTGTGGACATCTCAAAAAGATAGATTGCGTAATCATAACTTATTTCTTCCCCCTCTCTCAATTCTGTTTGTCCTGTAAAAAGCAGGTATCGTCCATCAGGGGACCATTGAGGTTCGAAACTATTCGTTAGACCACTGGTTTCAAGAAGCCGTGTCTGTTTGTCTTCAATTGATAGCAGGTGAAGGCTTCGTCTCTCTACACCTGAGTCAAGCCTATCAACGATTGTGTAAGCAATCTGTGTGCCATCGGGAGACCAACTCGGTGTCTCCTTTCCTTGATCTGTATTTGTTAACTTCTCCAGGCCGGTCCCGTCCGCATTTATAGTGAATAGATCATCGTTTCCATCGCGATTTGACACAAAAACTATGTGGGTTCTATCCGGAGACCACGCCGGATGTCTGTCAAAGTGATCACCTGACGTTAACTGGTTGAGTTCGTTGGTTGCCAGGTTCAAGGTATACAGATGAATACCGTCTTGTAAGTCAATGACCCCATCACCATTGGTGTCGTGTCGCCTTGATTGAAAGACCAACCATCCTCCTAATGGAGTACGCGTAGGTCTATTAGTTGGCATCAGCGTAGCCAGGGGAGTTGCTTCAGGTGTTGGTGACGGCACTGGCAAGGTGGCAGGCTGAGTAGGCGTCTCAGTATGAGACGGGGGCGGAATTAAAGTTAGGGTTGCGCGAGGTGATTCAGTTAGTTGAACCGCCACCTCGGGGCTTCCACCTGGTGTATGCTTTTCACTGTCACTTGAGTTTGTTACCGGTTGGCACGCTGAAACCAGCAGCAAAAAACAGATAAAGGTTACACAGAAGGTGAAAGAAGTGTTTATCCTCATAGTATTTCCTCGTTTCCTTTATTACAGTTACTGAAACGGCCCTGAACGAACTGTCGGCCGTGTTGGGTTAAGCCACTCTCCTCGCCCCTGGTATTGAAACCAAAGCCCATAGTGAAGGTGTACACCGGTGCTCCAGCCGTTATTCTCAGTCACTGCCAGGAGATCTCCCTGGTTTACAACTGTACCCACTGCGATTGTCGTATCGTCTATGGCAAGATGATGATAACGAGTTTGCAGATTGTGTCCATGATCTATATTGATTACTGTGCCTGTTGTGTGGCTCCAGCCAGGTTCCAAATCTCGCCATTGACCCGTAGCCAGAAATCGCTCTGGTTCGAGCAATCCATCTTCGCCTCGATCCCTTTCGCGCAATACCCCCGAACCGTACGTTCGTATTTCTCCGGTCTCGATGTGCTGAATTCGCCACATGCCAGCTGGTGAGTCCAAACCTGCCCTTGTTACCGTACCAGGAGCTGGCGCCAGCACTGTGATATCCCCGCCCCAATCAACACCTGTTGGATGTGCCGGACTAAATCTTGAAGTCAAACGCTGTCCACCATCGAAGGGATAGCGAAAGTTAGCCCAGTAGTATTGCAATGCTTTGTCTCTTTCTTGCCAGTAAGCAAGATTCTGATCTTCGGGTATTTCTTCTGGATAGTTTTGGTTACATGTTTCATCACCAGAGGATGCTTGTTCAGCTGTGCAGCTTCGATGTCCCGACGGGTCAACGTATTTGAGGGGATTATTTAAGGAATAACTATAGCGGTTGAAGCTTTGTGGATTGCCGGCATCCGGCACAATCGTATCCGCGCTCAGGAACCGCCCCACGCCGGGCAGGTAGTAGCGGGCGTTGTAATAAATGAGGCCGAGGTCGTCATTGTGCTTCTGGCTGGTGTAGCCCAGGTCGGTATAGGTTTGGGTGGGGGCGGTGCGGTAGGCGCCGAAGGGGAGGTAGCGGGTGCGGCTGCCGTTGACTATGTCTCCACCGTTGTTGAGGCTCATGACGCTGTTGCTGCCTAAATGGTCCGCGTGGATGTGCAGGAGATTGGTAGAGCCGTTTTCCACAATCCGCCGCACGGCGACGGCTTGCCCGGTGAGGAAGTAGACTTTGCGCCGCGTGATGCCGTATTCGGTTTGGATGCCGCCGCCGTCGTCTCCGTGGGCTTGCGGGCTTTGCGGCATGGGGGTGGGAGCTTCCTGGTAGGTAAACGACCAGGCGTCGGGCCAGGGGCCGGCCTGGACGCAGTCTTCGTCCTGACAGGCACGGACGCGCCAGGTGTAGCTGTCGGGGAGGAGGAGCAGCCAGCCGGTGTCGAGCTGCTCGGCGGCGATGATGAGGGTGATGGGGGGCTGGTTCTGCCCGGTTATCTCCACTTCATACCAGCCGCCGCTGAGGGGGCCGTTGCCGCCGCCGCCGGGAGCGCAGGGGTCGGTCCACAGGAGGGTTGGCGGTTCGTTTTGGGTGGAGCCGTCGGGTGGCTCTTGTAGGGTGGTGGGGCATTCGTAGGGGGTGGGGGTGGGGGCGATGGTGCTTATTTCTGGCGTGGGCGTGGGCGTGGCGGCGGGGGGTGTGGCGGTGGGCTGGTAGAGGTACCAGAAGGTGAAGGGGGCGGACCAGTCGCTGTCGCTGCTGCAATCCGGGGTGTAGCACGCTTTCACGTTCCAGGCGTAGCTGCCGCCGGGGATGAGGTTGAGCCAGGGGGCGGTGGTGTTGGTCTCCGCGGTGGGGATGGTGATGCCTTGTGGGGGCAGGCCGTCGCCGCGAATGTTGAGCGCGTAGCGGACGGCGGCGGCGCAGGGCTGCCAGGAGAAGGTTTTGACGAGAGCGATGCCGCCGTTGAGGGGCGAGGTCAACGCTGGCGGACAGGCAGGCAGCGGGGTGGGAGTGACTGTCGGCGTGTGCGTGGCTGTTGGCGGCGGGGTAGCGGTGGATGATGGGGTGGGCGTGTGGGTGGGTGTCGGGGTATGCGTAGGGGTGTGGGTGGGCGTCGGGGTATGCGTAGGGGTGTTGGTTGGGGTGGGGGTACGCGTAGGGGTGTTGGTTGGGGTGGGGGTGCGAGTGGGCGTGTTGGTTGGGGTAGGGGTACGGGTGGGCGTGGGCGTACGTGTGGGCGTCGGGGTGCGGGTGGGGGTGTTGGTGGCGGTGGGGGTGGGCGTGGGGGGGATGGGGATGTGTTCTTCTTCGTATTGGGGGAAGGGGGAATAGGTGATGCGCCCGTCGGGGTGGATGGTCTGCACGCGCTGGCCGGCGGCGTCGTAGAAGAATTGGGTGGTTTGCCCGCCGGTGGTGACGCTGATGAGGCGGTTTTCGCTGTCGAAGAGTTGGGTGTAGTCGCCTGTGCTGTCGCTGCGGTCTATCATGTTGCCGTGGGCGTCGTACGCGAACTGTTGGCCGCCGCTGATGGCGATGACGGCGTCTTTTTTCACGGGATGGTAGGTGTAGCTGGCGCCGTCGTAGTGGCTGATGTTGCCCAGTTTGTCGTAGACGATGTCGTGGTCGTAGGGGTCGATGGCGGCGGGGGGCGTCCAGGCGTGGGTGAGCCGGTTGCGTGCGTCGTACTCGAATTCCTGTTTTTTGTCTGTCGCCAACAGATTATCGACGATTTGGGTGATGTTGCCCACGGGGTCGTATTCGTAGGTGAGGGAGAGGAGGTCTTCTTTGCCGGGCAGGGTGGCGGTGTGGATGCTTTGCAGGCGGAAGTTGCTGTTGCCGTTGCTGCCGGTGGCGTTGTAGTAGCTGTAGGTGGCGTCCCGTCCGTTGCCCCGCGCCAGGGTGGTCATCTGGCCGCGCTGGTTGTAGGCGATGTCGGTGATGATGGCGTTGGCGCCGGCGGTGAGGGTGTTTTCGCCTTCCTGGTCGTAGGTCGTCTGCACGAGTTCGCCGTCGGGGTAGACGGTGGTGAGGGGGCGGTCCAGGTTGTCGTAGGCGGTGATGGCGAGGGTGAAGGGGTGGCTGTCAATGGTGCGGGTGTGGCCGGTGAGGCGTCCGCGTTGGTCGTAGGCGAAGGTTTCGTGGTTGTTGTTTGGGTCGCTGCCCCAGCGGATGGCGGCGAGGCGTCCGAGGCCGTTGGCGGCGGTGTCGTATTCGTAGCTGGCGAGGTGGTTGGGGCCGGAGAGGGGCGGGTTGTTTTGGCAGTTGCCGCTCGGCGACGGGGGTTTGCCTTTGTGGGTGAGGCGGTTGAGGTTGTCGTAGTAGAAGCAGAGGGTGATGTGGTCGGCTGTGCCGGGGTTGGCTTCCTGCCGCAGGAGGTTGCCGTTGGCGTCGTAGGTGTAGGTCCAGTAACCCATGTCGGCGTCGGTCATGTCGGTTTTGCGCCCCAGGGTGTCGTAGCTCATGCTGTTCTGGCGCAGCAGGTTGCCGGTTCCGGCGTTGAAGGCGTCGTAGGTTTGTACTTGGGTGAGGTTGCCGGCAACGTCGTAAGTATAAACGGTGTCTGCGTTGTCTGCCAGCGCCGCGCCGAAGAACTCGCGCACCACGGAAAGCTGCCCCCAGGCGTTGGTGTAGGAGGTGATGGTGTGGCTGTTGGCGTCGGTGACCTGGACTTTGGCCAGTTCGGGCTGCGCGGCGGGGGTGATGGTGGGGAAGCCGTAGGTGGTGGTGGTGGCGCTGCCGTCGGGGGCGGTGATGTGGGTGGCGCGACCGAAGGGGTCGTATTGGGTGCTGGTGTGGTTGTAGTTGGCGCAGGTTTTGGGTTGGAAGTTTTGCGCGCCGCCGCTTTGGGGGGTGGTCTGGCAGATGGGGAGGCCGCGTCCGTCGTATGCGGTGTGGCTCCAGATGACGGTGTCGGCGCTGCCGGCAATTTCCGCGTTGAGGCGGCGTTCTTGCACGACCTGGCCAAGGCCGTTGTAGAAGCGGCGGCTGGTCTGGTCTTGCGCCGGGTCGGATGGGTCGGGGTGGGCGGTTTGGGTGATGGTTAACACTTGCGCGCCGGGGTCGTAGCTGTAGTCAGTGCTGGCTTGCAACTCGGTGGCCGCGCCGGTGGCGGGGTCGGGGGCGTAGATGTGGGTGAGGCGACCAAAGAGGTCGTATTCGTAGCGGGTCTGGGCGCTGTTGGCGTCGGTGATGGTGGCCGGCAGCCAGGGGAATACGGCGTCGTAGCTGATTTGCGTGGTTTGCGCGGCCACGTCCGCGGCGGTGGTTTGCGTTTGCGTGGGCAGACCGAGGTGGTTGTACTGTTGGATGGTGGTGGTGGTGCGTGTGTCGCTGGCGTAGGCGGCGTCGTGGCTGTAGCTGTTGAAGGTTTTGGTCTGGCGCGGCAGGCCGTCGTAGGCGCTGCCGCTGCCGTGGTAGTTGGTGTAGGTGGTCTGGTAGCTGTCTCCCGCCGACCAGTGCATGGTCCATTTCAATTGGCCCAGCATTCCCAGGGTGGTGTCCGTGGGGTTGGCGCTGTTGTCGTAGCGGTAGAGGGTCATGGCGATTCGGTTGCCGCCGCCGCAGGCTTCGTTGCTGTTTTCATAGGTGCTTTGCCGCAGTTGCCGGTTGACGAGCCAGTTGCTTCCGCTGACGTTGTGGGCGTAGGCGTATTCGACGCAGTGGTGGGGGGCGTTGGGCGGGTCTCCCGGTCCGTAGCTGGCGATGCGATGGATGGCGCCGGCGCTGAAGGTGCCGGGGTTGAAGTCGATGGGGTAGTAGGTGTAGTTGTCTTCGGTGCGTTGGTGTTGGGTGGTTCCGTCCTGGGTGTAGTGGGCTTCTTGCCGCTGTTGCGCGAAGGCAGCTCCAGCCACGGTGACGACGTCCCACGTCATTTCCGTTACTTGTTTTAACCCCGGGTTGTCTTCATGGTAGAGGGCGGTGTAGCTGTTTTTGCCGTTGAGCCAGTAGTTGTTGACCAGGAATTCCTGTCTCTGTTCCGAGATGGGCGTGTCGCCGTGGGCGGGTTCGCTGGTGTTAATGGTCACGGTGTCGAAGCCGACGAGGGCGCTGCTGGCGAGGGTGTCCGCGAGGTAGCAGCCGGAATTGATGACGTCGTAGCAGCCGTGCCCGTCTTCGCGGGTGTACTGGGTGGCGATGTTGGCCGGTTCCACGCCATATTTTTGCATGACGCCGTCCCAGGTGTCCAGGCGGGCGACGGCGAACCAGCGTCCGGCGGGGTGTTTGGCGTTGATGTCGCTGTTGTCCCACCGTTCGTAGGTGAGGGTGGTGACGGCGCCGTAGCCGTTGTTGACACGGGTGAGCAGGCGGGCGCAGTCGTCGCCCTGGCAACTGGTGTAGTGGGTGTTCTGGGCGTAGGTGAAGGTTTGCGCGGGGAGCGGGGTGCCGCTGCCGGTTTGCTCGTTGAAGTCGGCGCCGTAGGGGGTGATGCCGCTCAGGAACCAGTAGTGCAGGCTGACGTTGTGGCTGTCGTCGTGATGGGTGTAGCCGGCGTCGTAGGTGAAGGTGGTGGCGGAGACGAGGTGGTTGTCTTGATGCACGGTGACGCGGCGGGGGCGGAAGCAGCCGGCCGTCATGTAGGTGTCTTGTTTGGCGGCGTCGTTGTTGTAGCAGACGTCGTTGCCGGCGGCGTCGTCATAGTTGAATGAGATGACGGTGGTCGGCGCTTCGTTGATGTAGTTGTAGGAGAGGGTCTGGAGGGCGACGTCTACTTCGGTGTAGGGGCTGCGGCATTGGTTCGGGTTGCCGTACGCTTTGCCGCAGGCGGTGGCGTACTGGTAGACGACGTGTCGTCCGTAGAGGTCGCTGATGCGGTCCAGTTTCCAGGCGGAGGCGGTGATGTCTGGGTTTTTGGGCTGGCCGGCGTTGAGTTGGCCGTTGATGGGGGCGATGGCTTGTTCGGCGTCGGCGCTGTAGCCGAAGCGGTAGGTGATGCCGGCGGCGGTGCGTACGCGCCAGTATTCGCCGGTGCTGTTGGGGCCGGTGATGTCGGCCACGTACTCGATGAGCAGGCTGGCGTCACCCAGGGCGACGTAGCGGCCATGCCGGTTGTCTGGGTCCAGGGCGATGGGTTGCAGGCGGTAAGATGCGCCGTTGAGGTTGAGGGTGAAGCGGTGGGGGGTGAAGCCTTCGTCGAAGCTGAACAGGCGGGTGGCGTTGCCGTTGCTGATTTGTGGTTGCGCCAGCGACCAGCCGAGGCCGAAGCCGTCGCTCATGAGGGGGGCGGTGAGGCTGTCGACGCCGCGGCTGCCGTAGGCGAGGGTGAGGGAGGGTTGTAGGCCGCCGCTGCCGGGGGGGATGGGGATGTTGTAGGCGTGGGTGGCGGCCCCGGTGTAGGCGGCGGCGCCGGGGGGGGTGTAGGTGGGTTCCCAGGGGGTGGGGTTGTTTTCTGCGGGGGCTTGTGCCGGCAGTGGTTGCGCTTGCGTCGGTTGCAGGGTAATGGTTGTGAGGGTGGCGGTGGTTTCCACGGTGTGGAGTTGGAAGGGGAGGGTGATGGGGGCGGCGTCGGGGGCGGCGATGAGGTGGAGGGTGAGGGTGAGGAGGTGGGTGCTGGTGGGGGGGAATGCCGGCATTTCCAATGTCGCCTCATGGACCGCTTCCCCCGTCAGCCCTGGCCCGGAGAGGTAGCGCACGGCGGGGTTGACCGGCAGTTGCAGCCGCGGCGCGGAGAGGGTGATGGGGTTGCTGTTGGTGATGCGAAGGGTGAGGGTGAGGGGGGTGTTCAGGTCCACTGTGGTGGTCACGGGGGAGAGGCTCATCGCCAGGGGCAGCAGGGGGGCCGCCTGTTGCGGACCGGCGAGCGGCGCGGCGAGGCGAGGCGCCATGTCCCTGCCGACCGTCGCCTGGTGCAGGCCAGGGGTCGGCGGCACGCTGGGGGGCGTGGCGAACGGTGTCAGCAATAGTTGCAGCAATAGGGCAAACGTGGTGATAAGGTGCGTGCCGGCACGCAAGGACAGACCGACCGTAGGGACCATGGGACTCCTCCTCCTCCTGGCTTATGGCTTTGGCTCAATTTGGCTCTTCTTTGGCAACAATGGCCGGAAGTTTAGGCCATTTGACGGCGGTTGTCAACCGTTTTAGAACATTTACGCTATTTTTTAAGGTTGGGGCTTTGGGTCAGCCATGTAACCCGTTTCGCCGTCCGCGATCAGGGCGGGGCGCAGTCGTAGAGCGTGCCGGCAAAAGCGGTTAAATAAGGTTCCATTGGTCATCGGTTAGGGTGATTGCATACTCAACATGATCGAAACTAAACCGACCGTTTTTCAGCGAATTATTAACCACGTATGTGCAAGGGCAGCCTTTTGCCACAGGCTCTTCTCTGGACGTTGTGCGTTTATCGGAAAGCACGGTTTAGAAAATTAACCCATGCAATCGCCCTAGTGTCCTGTCAAGTCTGAAATGATGGATAAAGTCTCTTCAGTTTGATGCGAGCGTCTTGAGTGGTGAACTGCCAATTGACGGAGGCAGCCCGTTGGTTACGGTCAGCATTCCAAGCCGCCACCTCTTGGCATAGCGTCTGCTTGTCGGGAATCCGACGGTCTAAACATTGATTGTTGAGGACATTCAACTCGATTTCAGCGATATTCAGCCAACTGCCATGAACAGGTGTGTAATGGAACTCAAAACGTTGGGTCAGCCGACGCGCCTCTTCAGGTGCAAAGGCTTCATGAGTTCACTGAAAAAACCGGGTTTTTTGATTGTCCGGCGGAAATTACCAGAGTGGTTCATGTGTAAAAACCCGGTTTTTGGCCTTTTTTCAGTAGAGTCAAGGTTATCTTGAACCAGGCGGATGACGGTGGCCTGGGGATAACGTTCATCGGCCAGGTATTTGAGGCAGTGGGCATACTCCAGCTTGGTGCGACGGGCGGTCACCTCCACCTGTCGCCAGGCAGCCAGGGGCTCACTAAACATGAAGAGATTGCAGGTGCCATGGCGTTCGTATTCATAATCGTAGCGTTGGGGTTCACCTGGCTGCATCGGCAAGGGCGTGCGCGTTTCGCCAATGAGTTGCTTCGTGCCTTCGTCAAAGCAGACGACTGGTCGTAAGGGGTCATAAGGTTCATGATACAAGTCCAGGACGTCTTCCATGGCGCAAACAAACGCCGCATTGGCTTGGGGAGCAATCACCCATTGCTTCTTCTGCCAGGGCTTAAGTTCATTTTTTTTAGCGTCTGGCGCACCGTTTCATGGGAAACCGACGCCAGTTCTACTTGCTCTAGCTTGACCAAGTGTTCAGCCAACAGACGCAAACTCCACTGGGCATATCCTTCAGGAGCTGACCCACACGCCAACGCGATCAAATGGGCTTCCGTCTTGCCGTCAATCTTGCGCTCATATAACCGACTCGTTGGCTGGCGGTTGAGAGCGGCATCCAGTCCTCCCTCGACATACCCTTGTCGCACCCGTCCTACGGTGGCCGTACCAACATCCAACGCCTGGCTGATCACCTCATCGCGCCAACCTTCATCAGCCTTGAGCAATATGCGCGCTCGGGTTAGTTTCCGGGCTTTTTCCTCACCGGTTGAGACCAGGTTTTCCAGGTGGTCTCGCTCTGATGAACCCAACTTGACTTCATACACTTTTTTTCTAGGCATCTTTTTCCTCCATGACCAGTTTCGGAGAAAGATACCTGATAAACTTATTTCTATCAATTTAGCTTTGACGAGACATTAGCGCATGAGAAAAGTCGAGAATCCGCACCGCTTGGGGAAAATGATAGGCGGCAAAGCTCTGTATCCACTCCGAGCCATCATTAACGGTCACAATCTGTCGCGCGTTAGGCAGGCCACGACGGTGTAATTCCGCCAGAGCACCCCCCTCAAATGCTCGGATGCTGTAACTGCGCGAAAAGTAGCTCAGGTTTTCTGTCTTGACTTCCAGCTTCCCCGCCCGCTGCTGCCACGCTGGCGCGAATTCGCCAATCACCATCGTTTTCACTTCGCGCCATTCTCCCGTCGTCAGATGAACGAATGCGCCATCCGTACTGATCAGTAACCGTTCCGGTGTCACGGGAGACGGCGGCGCCTCTTGCTCGATTCGTTCTGCTTCGGCATGTTCTATTGCCTCGGCTACATAGCCATATCGATGGGTAGTATCGCGCAAAGTGGTTTCGGTGACCTGCGTGCGTTGGTTCAGCCACACTTCCTCTGCTACTTGCGCAAATGGCATCTTGCTCCCCAATCGCGTCATCACCTCTTGTATCTGCGGCGTGTACTGCCCTGGCAGTAACCGCAATTCTTCATCCAGGGGGAAAAAAGCTGACCCGGCAGCGCGAACAGTATCCCTTGCTTCGTTTCAACGCGATGACTTGCTCATGCGTCGTGGTCAGGTATCGTGATTGGCTTCCGTTACTCGCCAGTTGCCGCCCACTTCGGTCGCTCTGCTGCGGGCATTTCTTTGAAGTCTGTCAATTGGCTCTCGATCACCAAGTCCTCAATCATCCGCGCCCTGATGCGTGCCAGTTTCTCATCAACCCGGCTTTCGATTTCGTTGAAGGTAGCTTGGGGATGCCTTTCGCGCCAGTTGTTCACCTCATCACTGGCTTCTCGGAACGAACCTATCCAGCTATTCTGCTTCTTCATGTCTTCTATCCGCCTCTTTCTTTGGCCTGTAATCACCTATTCGCTTTCGCACAAGGTAGCTTGCAGATGCTTTTGCCGCTAATTGTTCATCTTTTTATTGAGTTCTGGCAATGGCACTGTTCCATTGCCTCGCTTCTTCATCCTTGCTCCCTTCCCTCTTCGCCACCTATTATCTCATCAACAATTTCCCCGCGCACCCTATCCTGTTGCCGGCAACCCGTTACCGGAGTGTCCTTGTCAGACCTCTACCGTGCCTCTATACTCGGAGAACAAACCCGTAATGTTGTCGTTGTAAGGAAAGGGAAACATGACCAAGATTGCTGTTATTGGTGCTGGTCCATCCGGCATTGTGATGACGAAGGAACTTATTGAGCAGGGATTTGACGTGACTTGCTTTGAAGCAGGTGATGCCATTGGCGGTGTGTTTGCGACAACCTACGAGAATTGTCAGCTTACATCGAGTACGCTTGTCACGCGATTTTCGGATTTCGACGATCCGGATTCCATAGCCCCAAGAATATGGATGGTTGATGAGTATTTAGGCTACCTGCGGCGTTATGTTGACCATTTTAAGCTGGCGGCCTACATTCAGTTCTCTACACGTGTAGAACAAGTAAGATCAGATGGAACCGGAGATGGGTATCAGGTCATAACGCGCGCATCCGATGGACAAACCAGGACCCATCGATTTGATCGGGTTGCGGTATGCACCGGCACGCACCAGGAGCCGTCGAGACCGAATTTCTCCGGAGCGGAAGCATTTCAAGGCCGCATTCTCCACTCGGCGGAGTATCAAAATCCCTCCCCCTTCACAGGACGGCGTGTGCTTGTCGTTGGTGGTGGCGAAAGTGGCTCGGATATTTCCCGGGCGGTGGCCGAGGTTGCCGCTGCCAGCGCCATTTCCATTCGCGGCAAATCCGGTTTTTTGGTCCCGCGCTATTTCATGGGCAACCCGGCGGATATTGACACCGCGCGCTCGCATTATTCTTTCCCTGTTTGGTGGGGACGTTACTACCACAGCGCCCGCTTTTACAGCATCTTCCCGCTGTCTCTGGGATACCAGTTTTTTGGCTCCCCGGAAAAGAAAGCAGAAGCTCCCTTGTTGCGAACTTGGGCCAGACTGCAATTGCGCCGCCACCCCAGCGCCTTCACGACGTTCGGTACCAAAAACCTGGGGATGGTAGAAGCGATGACCCGGTATGGCTGTGAACTCAAACCGGCGATAGATCACCTGGATGCGCGGGGAGCGGTCTTCACGGATGGCAGTCGGTTTGATTGCGATGTCATTATCTGCGCCACGGGGTTCCAAAACCACTTCCCCTTTCTTGAAGAAGCCTATGGCGATTACATGGATGACCTCAAAGTGTCGCGCCGTTTGTATAAGCACTGTATTCACCCGAAGATTGGCGAGACGATGTTCTTCTGTGGGTTTGCGCGGCCTCACTTCGGCGCGTTGCCGCCGGTTTCCGAAATGCAGGCACGTTGGTTTGCATTGCTGACAAAGGGCGACCTGACCCTGCCTTCAATAGAAGAAATGGAGCAGGCGATTGCCGCCGATAGCCAGGCAACTTTTGACCGTTTCGGCGCAACGGCGGAACGAATCACGACGTTGATCAGTTTTCTCGACTACCTTGACGATATGGCCCGGATTATTGGCTGTGCCCCACCGCTCGCCGCGCTGAAAAAACGGAATCCGCGTCTGTGGCGGCAAATTGTGTTGGGACCGATCTGCACCGCGCAGTATCGTTTGCGGGGTCCCGGGGCCAAACCGGAGGTCGCCACGGAGATACTGATGCAACTGCCTCTGGGGCGCAATTCCACAGACCTTTATTTGATATCGCTGTTTGATAAGTTGAGCAAATTGCCCGGCCTGGGACATTTCGCGCCGTCCGCGGCCTGGATTTGACAAAAACCCGGTTTCTTTTGGAAACCGGGTTTTTTTAGTGCCAGAGGTCAGCGCCCTAATGTATTGGATACAGGTTGGGGACCCGACCATAATTCAGGGGTGACATTCGCGCCGGACAGAATGGCGAAGCCGTCAACGACGCGCCCGGCGAGGCCGCGCACGGAGCCGTCCCAATAGAGGCCAGGTGTAAAAGCGCAGTTGGTGTTCTGCCCAAACCCGGCAGGTTGACAGCGGAAGATGTCGCTGGCGTCGCCGCTGCTATTGCTGACGGCGAAGTCGCCGTCGGTGGTCAGGTGCAACTGCCCACCGAAGAAGGTGACGCCCTCCACATTCTCGCCTATGCCGTCCAACCCCACGTCGGAACCGTCAAAGGCGAACCACCAGTTCCCTGCCGTGTTCGCACCCAGTTGGGTGGGCAGGAAAAGGAGCAGGTCAGAGGCGGTTCCTGTGAGCGCGCCGTTGTTGAGGGAGAAGGGGCCGCTGGTGCTGAGCATGAAGCGCCCCTGGGCCAGGGGCATGACGGCGTTGACGTCTTCGTCGTCGGTGGAGAGACCCACGTCGGAGCCGTCGAAGTAAAACTGGAACGTGCCCGTGGTGTTGTCGCCCAGGGTGGTGGGGGTGAAGCGGACGATGTCGGAGTCGTCTATCGCGCCGATGCCGGGCAGGGAGGTGGGTTCGGCGAAGCTCATGAGGATGGCGCTGCTGCCGGCATAAGCGAAAGCATCCAAGTTCACCGTTACCCCCACATCCGAGCCATCAAAGTACATACTCCACACATTTGTGCCCCGGTTGTAGCGCACAATGTCGCTGCTGCTGTAAGCCACGCCACCCACGAAGCCATCTGTCGCCAGGCTGAAGAGCTGAACATTACTATTGGGTGTGGTCTTGTCTGCCAACAAGATCGCGCCCCAGGTCGGATTTGCCGGCACAGTCACCTCTCCGCCGACAACAACATAGACCCCACCGTTGAGCGCATCCACCAGTTCCGTCCCATCCGCCAGATTGTACGGCGCGCCATTCAACCCGGAGAAGGTGACATCATGCACCACACCGTCCCGATTGAGGGCGATGAGCGCCGTATCGCTGCCATTGGTGCGGCCAAAGCCGTATAGCTTGTTGGCGTCGTCAATCACCAGACCATGCTGCACGTCTCCATCTTGCAGCACCGGATTAGCGTTGCGGATGGCCGCCAGGTTCTGCACGAACGTCATCAGGCCCGTGTCCGCCACGTAGTCGCCGGGGGTGTCGCTCCACGGATATGGGGCGCGATTGTACGGGTCGTCTTCCCAGCGCAGCCCGTCCCAGACGCCATCGTGACTCAGGCCAACCTCGTCGCCATAATAGATCGTGGGCGCGCCGGCATAGGTGAAGGCAAACAGCCACCACTCCTTCATGCGTTGCAGTGCGGCGCTGTCGTTGTCGTTGTTCACCTTTTTCAGAAGGAAGCGCATCCGGTTGGTGTCGTGGGAGCCGTCCAGATTCATCATCGCTTTCCAGGCCATCGGCGGGTAATCTTCCCAGATGGAGAGGAGGCGGGCGTTAAACTGGGAGGGGCTGACGTAGCGGATTTCGCCGCTGGCGCTGCCGGCATTGCTGTCGTTGTCGGAGAAGTATTGCCCATTGGCGTCGCTGTTGCAGCCGTTGCCGGCACAGCCGGTGAACAACCAGCTCAACATGGCGGAGCGGAAGCGGTAGTTCATCACACTGTCCCACTCGTTGCCCAACAGCAGCGGGGACGCATCTTCCCATAATTCCCCCAACATCAGCGTATCATCCCGCCCGGTCACGCCGCTGTCGCGCACGGCGGCGCGGAACCCTTCCCAGTAATCATTGTTGGGATCGTTGGTCAGACCCGGATCGATTTCGTTGCCCACGTCGAAGCGCCAGCCTGCCGCGCCCTCGCTGGTCCAGAACGGTCCCACGGAGTTGAGGCCATCGGCCCAGACGAGATCGCGCACGTCCGTGGCGTTGGCTTGCAGCTTGGGCAGCGAGAAATAGCCAAACCACGCTTCATAGGAAAGACCGCCATCACAGAGGACGGGAACGCCGTTGTCCGTGCCCGGGTTGCCGATGTCCGGAAAGTAGAACCAGGGGCGGAAGGGGGAGTTGACGGATTCGCAGGCGCCGCTGCCATCGTTGACGCCGGGGCCGCCGGGGCTGGTGAGGTTGCCGTTCACATCGTAGCGGCTGTAGAGGTCAAAGTAGGTGCTGTCGGCGGAGGTGTGGTTGAAAACGCCGTCGAGGATGAGGTGGAGGCCGTGCGCTTCGGCGGCGCTGGCGAGCGCCTGGAAGGTTGCCAGGTCGCCAAAGTTGTCGTCAATGGACAGGTAGTTGGCGGTGTCGTATTTGTGGTTGGAGGGGGCTTCGAAGATGGGGTTGAGATAGAGGACGGTGACGCCGAGGTTGTCGAAGTAACCTTCGTTGATTTTATCCAGGATGCCTTGCAGGTCGCCGCCGTAGAAGTTGTCGCCATATTTGGCGGTGCAATCCGTGCCGAGTTGGCGCGGATCGCAGACGGCGGTGTTCCAGGGCGTGTCCGGGTTGAGCGTGGAGCGGTAGATGGTGCCGGTGGGGCTGTTGTAGGAAAATTCGCCGATGCCGTTGTTGTTGGCGGGCAGGCCATCGCGGAAGCGGTCGGGGAAGATTTGGTAGACGACGGCTTGCTGCATCCATGCCGGCACGGTGAAGTTGGGATCGTAAACGGTGATCTGGTAGCTGCGTCCATCGTCATAGGCGTCGCTCATGGCTCCGTAGCCGCCGCCGTAGAACTTCGGGTTGTCATCCACGTAGAAATCCTGATCGGCGGGGGAGCAGCCGCCATCCCCATCATCGTTGATTTCAAAGAAGTAGTAAACAATAGTCGGGCTGCCGCCCACGGGCACGTCCGTCACCCACCAGTCGTAGGTATCCGGGTCGGTGTCGAATGTGCCATCCCAGGCCATGTCGTAGTACGTTTCCGTGTTCAGGCGATCATCCCAGGCGCGCACGCGGGCGGTGGTGATGTCATCCTGGGCCACGCGCAGGCGCAGGGTGATGATGTCGTTGGGGGTAGTGGGGCCAACCGTGGAGCGATAATCGGCGTTGAAGCTGTCGTGCAGCACCGCGTCCCATTGCACGCTGCAATCATGCCCGCCGCCGCCGCCGCCGATGACGGTGAGGTGGCCGTTGCCGTCCTGCTGCCAGGTTGTTTGCCCGTCGGTGGTGTCCGTGCAGTTGGCGGTGTATTCATACATGCCCGCGCCCGGCGCAATTGTGCCCACATATTCGTCATTGTTGCCCACGTCCGTGTTGTAGGCCATGGGCGTGTCGGTGACGTTGGTCCAGGTGTCGCCCCAGGCAGCTACCTCTCCCCAGTGCAGGGTGCAGGTGATGCCGGCTCCCTGGCCGGGCATATCGGTGACGCCGCCTTTCCAGACCTGGACGTACACATTGAAGGGATCGCCGGCGTTGATGGTGTTGAAGGAGCCGCCGCCGGGCCACATGTTGCCGACCCAGCCGAGGGCGGCGTAGGAGGGCTGAACGGTGAGAAGTGTGAGGAGGAAGGCCAGAAAGACAAGGATTCCCGGATGTCGCCAGCGGCGTTCCCGGGGCAAAAAATGGGGAAATGGGTGCATGATGTCTCCTTTTTGTGCAGTGACATGAGGTTTGGCATTGAAACGCTGCTGGCCGACGATCACCAGCATAAACACGCCGCCCAGCAGCCGTTAACGAGGTGGATTGAAGGTAACTACTTGGAGATTGGACCAATTTCACCAGAGAAAATTGGTCCAACCCGGTTTAGCCGTTACGATTGTAGATAGCATGAAGATACCGCAAAATGCGCCCAGGCGGTAGTGATCGTTTTCGGATCGCCAGCCGCGTACACTGGAAACCATCTTTAGAATGATACAAAAACTCGGATCGGTGAGACTTTTTGCCGGCATCTTATGCTATAATCGCCATGCACAAACACCCGAATTATCACGTCTTTCTTTTGCGTCTGTGGCAAGAGACCCCCGATTCTCCCTGGCGCATCCTTTTGGAGAACGCGCACACGGGCGAACGGTGCGGTTTTTTGCGAATCTCCCAACTTACCGCGTTTCTTGGAGAACAGATGCAGCCAGACAACCCGCAAACCGACGCGCCAGGCGACACTCGCGTGCCACCTGCCTGACGCGCTATCTTCGTACATATTCACATCACAATTCGAAAAAGCTGCCCAGTCCCTACCATACATGCCTGATGCCGGCAAAATGGCGAATGACGATTGCGTCATTCGCCATTTCGCGGATTGACCCCGCGGACAGTCCGAAGCGCCGCCACCAACCACCGCCAACTACCCACTATCCACTGTCCACTGTCCACTATCCACTATCCACTATCCACTATCCACTATGCTCGAAGGAGACCCCATGCATACACAAGGACGGCGATACAAGCTCGTAACGATTGTACTCACCCTGGCAATCCTCTTCGGACTCTGGCCGCAGCGTGTCTGGGCCGGCATTCTTCACCCCACGAGCAACGCCGTTTATGCCGGCATCTCGCCCATCCCCCCTGACACCCCCCTCCTTGCGCAAACCCTGCCCCAACTCCCCGGCAACCTCCTCGGACCAGACGGGCAGCCCCAGGGCATGTTGTGGGACGCCAACGCCCTCACCGCCGCCCCCGCCACCGAACCCGACATCCTCAGCCGCCCCCTCGCCGTCTCCCGTGTGCAATCCACCTACGTCCCTGGCGGGACCATTGACAACACCCTCGTCCTCACCTTCACCGTCAGCAACAACCTGCCCCCCACCATCCTCCCCGACATTCCCGCCTCCGCCACCCTCACGGAAACGGCGGACATCCTGGCGACAATTGACCTTGCACGCGACCCTAACACCATCCACGATGTCATCCTGGCGGACACCCTCACCAACGCCGTCGCCTTCAGCGTTGCCAGCCATCCCCCGGCGCGCCAGGCGAACGCCCTCCTCTGGAACCTGGGCGACATCCCGCCGCAAACCAGCCGCGTGATCACCGCCGCCCTCACCCTCAACGGCTCCATCGCCGATTTCACGGACCTCGACGGTGGCGCCGCCGCCTACGGAGTTGTGCAAGGGCGCGCGGCGCAGGCGCAAACGGCTCCCGCCACCCTGGCCCCGGACAGCTTCGCCCCCTGGCTTATCTGGACGCCGGACGCGGACATCTACGATGAAGCGATGCTCACGCAGGCGGGCGAATTAGGCCAGACGCCCGCCGCCTTGTTTGCTTTTGTGCAGGCAGCCGGTTACGAGGCGTACCCAGGCTCCTTGCGGGGGACGCGGGGAACTTTGTGGAGCAATGCCGGCAATTCCCCCGACCAATCCAGCCTCCTCATCGCCATGCTCCGCGCCAGCGGCATCCCCGCCCGCTACCGCCACGGAACCCTGGACACCGCCGACGCCCAGGCCCTCATCGCCAGCATGTTTCCCACCCCCACCCAACTCCTGGGAACCATCCCCCCCGGCACGCCCACCAGCGACCCCCTCAACAACCCCGCCCTCATCGCCGAAGTGCGCGACCACTGGTGGGTAGAAGCCTACCTCCCCGGCAGCGGCTGGACCAACCTCGATCCCAGTTTCCCCGACGCCGCCATGGGCGACATCATCGCCGCCAGTTTCGCCAGCGACGGAACCGACCAGATCGCCGAACTCCCCGACGCCACCCGCCACAAGCTCCACCTCACCCTGCGCGTGGAGCAGTACAGCGTTTTCCCCTCTCCCCCAGACACCACCTTCCCCCTCGCCGCCACCTACAACATGGTCGAACTCGTGGGCAAGCCCGTCAACCTCGGCTTCTGGGTGGAAACGGAAGGGCAGGGTGGCCTCGTCTTCACCAACTACATCCACACCTACACCCCCTACTTCCGCCTGGGCACGACCTATCAACTCCAGGAAGGCACGCCCTTCCAGGACCTGATCACCAACTTCCCCCTCGCCTCCTATTTCACCACCGGACTCTGGCTGCAAGTGGAGCAAATCGGCCCCGACGGCAGCAGCGCCAGTTATGAACGCATCATCAAAGACATCATCGGCCCCGCCGCGCGCCAGGGCGGCGGCGTGGTCGAACTGCCCCCATTGGATGGCGCGCCCGTCATTCAGCAAGGAGACCTGGCCCAGATTCAGGCCGTGCCGCAAAGCTACGTCCCCCAGAGCGAAGCCACCCGCCTGCAAGCGGCCATCCTGGAACTGGCCCCCGATTGGGGGGCTTCCTATCAGGAAGTGAGCAGCCTGGACACGGATAACGCCACCCAGGTCACGGAGTACATCCAGCGCAACGGCAAAACCATCGAATCCGGCCAGATGCTCAGTCTGGAACTGCTGGGCACGCTCTTCAACGTCATCAGCAGCAACGCCACCCGCACCCTCGGCCCCGAAGGGATGCTGGTCAAGTCCTACCCCGACGCCGCCAAGCTGCTCCTCATGACCAGCACCTCCCTCACGGATACGGCCACCGTTACCTTTGAACTGCTGAACATCAAGGAACGCGCCATTCCTTATCCGGGGCAGGCGGAAAACGCCGCTTTCCTGGCAAACCTGAACCGCACCATGGAAGACAAGGGGCTGGAATATGCGTTGTTGAGCGAGGCGCTGGGCGAAACCACCTCCGCCTACGCCGTGATGGCCCAGGTCGCCGACGACAACGCCCCCTTGAGCCTGATCAACGCCTACAACCTGGAGCTTTTGCAGGGCATTGACATCCCCGCCGACGCCAAAGCCCTGATCACCACCGCCGTGAACGAGGGCAAGACGGTCTTTGTGCCCAGCGATCCCGTCATCATCAATGGGCAGCACGCTGTTGGTTGGTTGGAAGTGGAAGCGGACGGCAGCGCCAGCTTCGTAGACCAATATGGCCGCCGCGCCTCTGCCGTGGAAGAAGGGTTCTTCAGCAAACTGGCAAAAGAACTGGCGGCGAAAGTCGGCGGCTTCTGGGCCGGCGCCATCTTCGTCATGTTCACCTTCCTGAATTTGATTCTGCTCAATATCGATTCCTTCCTGGAAGGCAAGTGGGCTACCGCCGCCAAACTGGGCATTATCCTGGTGGACACGATTGCCCTGGGTATTGCCTTTTGTGAGGGTTTGCAGCCGCCGGATGCCAGCGCCAGTTGTCTCTTAGCCATCAGCGCCTTTGCTTCGCTGCTAGGGCACGCCATCATCATAGGCTTGTTGGCGGGCGACCCCACATTTGATGATGGCTGGCTGGCTCCGCCGCATCTCCCGTCCGCCCAACCGCGGGCGCAGCGCGCTCTGGCGGTTTCGCCCACCTGGGGTGGGGGCGTGGCAGCCGCGAACGTGGACACAACGCACGTCACCGGCTATGGCGCGGTCTTCGCCACCTGGAGCGACAACGTGGCGCATGGTCTGACGGCGGACACGCTCACCGCCGCCAGTGCCGATTTGTATGATGCGGGCGGCGCGCTGTTGGATGCCGGCATTCTCTCCCTCACCACCCCCGCCCCCGCCAGCCTCACCGGCCAACCCCTGTCCATCACCCTGGTCGGCAGCGGCTCGCAAACCTTCTCCGCCGCCGCCGCCACCGGCCTCCGCGCGGGCACGGAATGGATCAGCTACACCGCCGCCCTCTCCGCCACCACGCCTTACACCTTCACCCTTTTTGACGCCGCCGTGACCATGAACGACACCGCTTACTACAGCGGCACGCTCACCGCCGTGGTCACGGGAGACAGCCAGGTGGAGGGAGCAGGACAGAGCCTTGTGCCGGCATTTGCCGGCACAACCATCTTCCAAACCACCAACGCCAACCTCAACCTCGGCCCCCTGAGCGGCGTCCTCACCCTCGATGGCAGCCCCATTGCCGCCGCCAATGGCCTTGGCGTGGTCGGCTTCAGCGGCCCCGTCACCGTCGGCGCCGGCGGCACCAGCACCCAGGTCGCCTTTAGCGGCGCGGCGGACCTCTTCACCCTCGACCTGGACGCGCCCGCCGCCATCATTTTGCCCACCGAAACGGCCACCATCACCCCCACCATCTCCGCCAGTTTCGGCGGCGCATTCACCCTCACCGTGGAAGCGCCCGCCGGCTGGGTCGTGGACATCACCCCTGCCGGCGTGATCACGGCCGCGCCACCCGCCAACATCGTGGACGGCGATTACACCCTCTGGGTGTCCGCGCAGTCGGCGCAGGCCCCGGACCTGTTCGTGACCGCCTTGCGGCAAGTGACGGTTCCCGCCGTGGACGATCTCAGCCTGACGGTGACGCCGGACCCGCTGCTGACCGTGCCCATGGGACCGGTGGCGGACGCCGACGCGGACGTGCCCGTGTTGGGCGGGCACGTGCCCAACGGGCAGGCGGAAATCAACGGCGCGGCGTTTGCCATTGACCTGAGCAATCTCTCCACCGCCGCGCACACCTATGACATGGCCGTCGTCGGGCTGCCCGCCGGTTGGACCATCCTCAGCGACGTGGGGCCGGCGACCAACACCAGCCTGGCGCTGCCGCCGGGCGGGGCTGGGCGGCTGGGCCTCTACGTTTCCCCCACCGCTGCCGAATTGCTGCCGCCGGGCGACACCTACGTGGGAACTGTCACGGCCACGGCGCAAGACAATCCGGCGCTGACGGCTACGGACACCTTCACCTTCACCATGCCCGGTTTGGCCTTCCCCTACCCGGAACTCCTGCCGCAAGACGCACACGCCGCCCCGGACACCGTGGCGGAATTGACCTTGCGCCTGACCAACGTGGGCAACGTGGCCGGTTCCTTCCCCTACACCACCACCGTCTATCCCGTTCTGTTCGACACCTCGCCCCTGACCGACACGTTGATCCTCGCCGGGCAAAGTGGCGGCACGCCGTTGCTCCTCCCCGGCGGCGACGTCACGCAAACGGTGGCGATTTCCACGACCGGCCTGGCCCTGGGCGACCAATACTTTGTGAAGGCGGAGAGCGCGGCGGGTGACTATTTGCCCGCGGCGCACGCGATCATCACCATCGTCAGCCCGAACAGCGACCCCATCTACGACGCGGGGGATGACCTGGCCTTCTGCGCCGCGGATGAGGACATCGGCGCGGCGGTGACGGCGCTGGCGGAAGGGATTGACCAGTTGGAGACAAGCTGCGCGGCGGGCGCTTGCTCGCCGGCGCACCGCGACCAGGTAGTCGCGACGGCTGAGGCGGCGGCGGACCTGGTGGATGCCCGCTTTGGCGGGCAGGCGGATACGGCGGCGCTGCGGGTGGCGGCGGATACTTTGGCGGGAGAGACGGATGATGCCGGCATTCAAGCCGCCATCCCCCTCATCACCGCCGCCATCCCGCCCCTCGCCGACCGCGTCTGCCTCCTCAGCCAATACGTCCCCGCCCTCACCTGGACCCCCGGCTACAACGCCGCCCTCCCCGGCCAGGTCGTCAGCTATACCCTGGACGTGGACAACCTCGGTTCCATCACCACCACCTACGCCGTCACCGTGGCGCTACCCGGCGGCTCCGACACC
Organism: Ardenticatenales bacterium; assembly: GCA_020634515.1. Taxonomy (NCBI): domain Bacteria; kingdom Bacillati; phylum Chloroflexota; class Ardenticatenia; order Ardenticatenales; species Ardenticatenales bacterium. The sequence continues at coordinate 375,224 of JACKBL010000007.1, forward strand.
TTCAGCACCAACCTGCCTCCCGCCGGTCGCGCCAGCGCCACCTATCCCGTCAATCCGGGCGCGTTGGGGCTGTATAGCCTGGCAGCAACCGCCGCCGTCACGGGCGTGCCCGACCTGGACCTCTCCCTGAGCGCGTCGGCGCGCTTGAACGTGGTGGATCGCTTCGTGCAGGTGACGTCAGTGACGGCTGACCCGCCGTTCGTGGAAACGGGGGTCAGTTCCACGACGCTCAGCGTGGAGGTGGCGAACATCGCCGGGCTGCCGCTGTCCGCCGTGGCTCATGCGCAGGTGTTGGCGCCCACGGGGGCGGTCAGCTACACGACGGATGCGCCGCTGTTGGTGGGCGTGGGCGACCCACAGGCGTATGGTTTGGGTACGGTAGAAACGTCGGGATGGAATGCCGGCATCTACACCATCACCGTCACCCTCCGCAACCCGAACGACAGCAACCTCATCCCCAACGGCACAGGCTATGGCTACTTCTCCGTCGGGCAGGCCCTTATCCCCAGTCTTGCCGCCATCCCCAGCCTGCTTCCCCCCGGAACCGTCACCGTCACCACCTACGTCACCACTGAACTACATGTGGACATCTTCGGCGACGCCCCCCTCCCCTACGCCCCCTGGTCCCCCACCGGGCTGCGCAGCCTGCCCGATGGGTACGTCGAAACCGGCGCCCCGCTGCCGGACGAGGCCGCCCACGAACGCCGTGGCCCCCAACCCGCCCCCGCCGACCCCGACGGCGGCAGCCCTGCCGCTGCCCCCCTCGCGGACCCGCCCATAACGGTTGGGGAACGGAACGACCTCGCCGACGAAACGCCGCTGTTGCCCGCCGTCTACAGCGGCAACGGCATCACGCGCACCGAAGACACCGACGCGGCCATCATCTTCACCGGAACCTGGAATAACATCAACTCCAGCCGCGCCAGCGGCGGAACCGCCCGCCGCTCCGACGTGGCCGGCAACAGCGCCAGCTTTACCTTCGTCGGTGACTGGGTGGGCGTGGGTTTCGCTGCCGGCAGTTCCAGCGGCGAAGCGGAAATCTTCATTGACGGCGTCAGCCAGGGCGTCATTGACCTCTATCGCAACAACGACATCGCCGTCAACGTCGCCTACGCCAATCTGGTCAGCGCCACACACACCATCTCCGTCTCCGTCTTGGGCACGCGCAATCCCTTCGCCAACAACGAATACGTCAACCTGGACTTCTTCGACACCTGGGATGGCACGCTGATGGCCGACGGCTCCTTCGAGCAGGATAACCCCCGCGTTTTCCGCAGCACCAATTGGAGTACGGTCAACAACGTGGTCGCCAGCGGCGGCAGCTATATGCGCTCCACGATTTCCACCGCCTGGTTCCCCTTCACCGGCGACTCCGTCACCTACCAGGCACTGGCCTACAGCGGCGCCGGCGTAGCCCGCGTCTTCCTCGATGGCAATTTCCTCACCTATTTCGACCTGTACAGCCCCACGACAATCACCCGCACCTTCTCCCTGCAAAACCTGGGCATGGGGCCGCACGTGCTACAAGTGAGCAGCTACCACGGCTATACCACCGTGGACCGCTTTGTCACGCCGGGCGAGCCGCCTTTCTACCCGCCGCCCGCCCCCACGGGGGTGATCCGCGCCGAGGAGGACGATCCTGCTATCCTTTACAACGGCGTCCCCTTCACGCAAACGGCCACGACCTGGGCGGACATCAACACCACCATGTCTAGCGGTAGTTACCATCACCGCTCCACGACTGCCGGCGACACGGCCAGTTTCACCTTCGATGGAACCTGGGTGAGCGTGGGCTTCGCTGCCGGCACAGCCAGCGGCGAGGCGGAAATCTTCATTGACGGCGACAGCCAGGGCGTGGTTGACCTTTATCGTCACGATGATACGGACGTGTCCTTCACGTTCGACAACTTGATCAGCGCCACGCACACCATTTCCGTCTCCGTCTTGGGCACGAAGAACCCGCTTGCCAGCCAGGCGCGCGTCAACCTGGATTACTTCGAGGTCTGGGACGGCACGCCGATGGACGACGGTGCCTTTGAGGAAGACAACGCTCGCGTCTGGCGCAGCGGCGGCTGGTCCTACGTCAGCAACGCGGCGGCCAGCGGTGGCCAGTATCTCCGCTCCACCACCGGCGTGGCCTGGCTCCCGTTCACGGGCGACTCTTTCACTTATCAGGCGCTGGCCTACAGCAGTGCCGGCACGGCCCAACTCTATCTCGATGGCGTCTACCTGACGGACTTCGACCTCTACTCCCCCACTACCGTCACGCGCACGATCTCCTTCGAAAACCTGGGCGACCGCCCGCACGTGCTGCAAATCCACAGCTACCGCGGCTACACCACCATTGACCGCCTGCTCACGCCCGGTCAGCCCCCCTTCTTCACCCCACCGGATCGGAGTGGCGTCTCCCGCTACGAGGAAGACGACCCCGCCATCCTGTATAACGGCGTGTCCGTGACGCGCACCAGCACCAGTTGGAGCCTCGTCAGCAGCGTCAGCGCCAGCGATGGCTACTTCCTACGCTCCAGCACCGCCGGCGACGCGGCCAGCTTCACCTTCAATGGATCGTGGGTGGGCGTCGGCCTCGCTGCCGGCACGGCCAGCGGCGAAGCGGAAATCTTCATTGACGGCGTCAGTCGGGGCGTCGTTGACGCCTATCGCGCCACGGATACGGCTATCAGCTTCTACTACGACGACCTGATCAGCACCACGCACACCATTTCCGTTTCCGTCCTGGGCACGAAAAACCCGCTTTCCACCCAGGCGCGCGTCAACGTGGACTTCTTCGACGCCTGGGATGGCACGGCCATGCCCGATGGCGTCGTCGAGGGCGTGCTAGACGTGGGCGGGCGCATCTGGCGCGGCAGTTCGTGGGCGGAAGCGGCCAGCCCGGAAGCCAGCGAAGGGGCCTACATCCGCAATGGGCAGGAGCTGTGGTTCCCGTTCACGGGGGACGCCATCAGCTATCGCGGCCTGGCCTTCACCGGCGCGGGCAACGTGCGCGTCACCATTGACGGCCAGTTTATCACCAACTTTGACCTATACAGCCCCGCCACCATCAGCCGCACCATCTCCTTTGACGGCCTGGGCGACGGGCCGCATGTGCTGCAAGTCTCCAACTACCGCGGCAACGCCAACGTGGACACCTTCATCACGCCCGGCAGCGGCCCCTTCTTCACGCCGTCCTCCTCCGATGGGCTGGTGCGCTACGAAGAAGATCACCCCGCGCTGCGCTTCAACGGTGTCCCCATCGCGCAAACGGCGTCTTCCTGGAGCGGCTCCTATGCGGCCACACGCGCCAGTCGCGGCTACGTGGCCCGTAGCAACACGCTCAGCGACACCGTCAGCCTCACCTTCGCGGGCACATGGGCCGGTTTGGGCTTTGTCACGGCTACCAGCAGTGGCTATGTGGAAGTGCGCCTCGACGGTGTCAGTCGGGGCATTGTGGACACCTACAGCGCCACCAACGACGTGACCGAGGTGTACTACAGCGGTCTTGTTTCCGGCACGCACACGCTGGAGGTGATTGTGTTGGATGATGCCAACCCCAGTGCCGGCAACACCTACGTTCACCTGGACTACATTGACGTCTGGAACGGCGTGGATGAGGCGGATGGCTGGTACGAGGCGGACCGCACCTACGCGGACAACGACCGTGTGGATATGAGCGCCGATTGGGATATCGTTAACGATGTGGGCGCGCGCGGTGGGGCGTTCTGGGAAGATGGCAGCAACGCCTGGTTCCGCTTCACGGGGGAGGCGGTGACGGTGCGTGCCTTTGGGCATGGCAATGACGCCGCCAGCGCCCAGGTGTGGATTGATGGCGTGGATTATGGCGTGCTGGACCTGAACTACGAGTGGACGCGCTCGCCGCTGGTGTTCCATTACACGGGGCTGGATGCGGGACCGCACGTGCTGCGCTTCCAGGGGTTCACGAAACCGGGGTTGGATGCGTTTGAGGCGAATCCAACGGCGTTTGATCCCGGCGTGCCGTTGGTGGAGTGGGCGGATGTGGACATCACGGGTGCGGTGCTGAACACGGCAGTGGCCGGCGACATCAACGGTGATGGCGTGACGGAACTGGTGAGTACGTCCAGCAATGGCACGATGTATGTGTATCGCGGGGATGGGCAAGATGCCGGCACAGGTTCTCCCCTCATCTGGAGCGTGGCCCTCGGTGGCGAGCCGGACAGCGCCGCCCTCGCCGACCTCGACGGGCAGGCGGGCAGCGAAATCGTCGTCGGCAGCCCCACCGGCCTCTACGCCTTCCACGCCGACGGCTCCCTCTACTGGTTCACCAACGCCGTCAAAAGCACCTGGCGGGCCATCTCCATCGGCAACCTGGACGACGATCCCGAACCGGAAATCGTTACCACAGGTCAGAACTGCCCCTGCGTGATCGAGCCGGATGGCTCCGCCGTCACCTGGCGTGGCACGTTCAACTACCCGCTCACGCCCAACCTGGCCGACCTCACCGGGGATGGCCGCCTGGACATCCTCACCGGGTCGGGCAGCACGCTTTACCTCTACGACACCAGCACCAACCCGCCCACCCTGGCCTGGTCCACCACCCTCCCCGCCACCATTGACGGACGCGGCACGCCGGCCATCGCCGACGTAGACGGGCAGCAGCCCGGCGGTGACGATGGTCCGGAAATTGTCGTGGTCAGCAGCGGGGCCATTCACCTGTTGGACGCTGATGGCACGGAGTTGTGGTCCTACGCGACGGCGGCGGGTGCGCCCGGCGGCGTTTCCATCGCGGATACCGATGGCGATGGCGAAGTGGAAATCATCGCCAGTGCCCAGGTGGATGGCGGCACGCTGTACGCGCTCAACGCGGATGGCACGCTGCTATGGAATGCGCCCGCGGTCGATACCACCTCGGCCAACTCCGTTTCTGTGTTGGACCTGGATGGCGATGGGGTGTGGGAAGTGGTCTGGAATGGCTTTAACCAGGGCTTGACCGTCTTCCGCGGCAGCGACGGGGCGATTCTGTTCAATGAGCCGCTGATCAACTCCACCACGCGCATTGACTACCCGATTATTGCCGACGTGGACGGAGACGGCGCGGCGGAGATCGTCACCAACGACGACCAGGGCTTCTACGTGGTGGGTTTCGACCCGGTGTGGGCGCCGTCGCGCCCGCTGTGGAACCAGTACAACTACGCGATCACCAATGTGGGCGATGACTTGAGCGTGCCACCGACGGAGCCGCCAAGCTGGCTGGTACACAATACGTACCGCACGCAGACGCCGTTGAACACGGTTCTGCCGGCATATCAAGTCACCATCACCCACACCGCATCCATCACCGGCGTCCACGTCCTCTCCGACACCTTCGTCATCTCCCCCACCATTGCCGGGCAAGATTACGCCTGGGGCTACACGCAACGCTGGTACGAAGCCAACCGGGGCAACCGGTTCGACGCCGTTCTGCCGGACATGACCCCCGGCGAACTGCGCCAGATCAGCGAAGGCACGGAAGTCGTCTACCGCCTGCCCAGTGGGCGCAACCACCTCACCCTGCCGCCGCTGTTCGTCAGCGCCCTGCACATCATCGCCGTGGCCCCGCCCACGAGCACCGTCTCCCCCGGCGGCAGCGCGACCTACACCGTCACCCTCACCAATCCCGCCGCCACGGCGGACGTTTATGCCCTCTCCCTGGCGGGATTGCCGCCGGAGTGGGTGGCGCTACCCGCCAGCGTGAACATGCCCGCCAACAGCGTGGTGGACGTGCCGCTGGTGGTGCAACCGCCGGTGACGGCGGCAGACAGCGCGCATCTGTTCGTGGTCAGCGTGGTCAACATTGGCGGCGGGCAGGACGAGGCGGGGGCGGCGCTCACTGTGAGCGACGGCCTCGACCTGACGCTGGACCCACCCGCCCGCTACGCGGTTCCCGGCCAGGTGGTCAGCTATTCCCTCACCCTCACCAACCGCCTGGATACGGCGCAGACGGTGGACCTGAGCGCCGTGGGCGCACCCGTCGTGGTCCTTCCCGGACCGGTGGCGCTGGCGGCGCAGGCCACGACGACGCTGCCCGTCTGGGTTAGTGGCCCCGTGCCCGGCCCGTTCTCCTTTAGCGTTAATGGCGTGAGCCAGGAAACGGGGGCGACGGACGGCGACAGCGCGGTGCTGCATGTGGTGGGCGAGAAGCAGGTGGATGTGGCGATTACGCCGGCCAGCGCCAGCGGCGGCGTGGCGTCGCCCATCCCGTACACGGTGACGGTGACGAACCTGGGCACGGTTGCGGATTCGTATGCGTTGTCGGTGATTGTGCCGGCAAATTGGAGCTACGAACTGACGGCGAACAACGTACCCGTCACCGGCCTCACCCTGACGCCCTACCTCTTCAACAGCGCCGACTTGTCGCTGGTGGTCACGTCCCCGGCGGGCGCGGCTCCCGGTGGCTACCCGCTGAGCGTGACGGCGGTGTCCACCTCCCATGCGGATGTGTCCGATACGGATAATGCTACGGCGGTGCTGACGACGCTGGGGGTGGATATTGCCATTCTGCCCACAGCGCAAACGGTGCTGAATCCGGGCGATCCGGGAAGTTGGCAGGTGCAGGTGACGAATATGGGGTCGGTGGGGGATACGTATGGATTGGCGAGTGCCGGCATTTTTGCCCCCTACGCCACCTTCACCCCCGACACCGTCACCCTGGCCCCCGGCGCATCCCAGACCGTACAACTAGACACCACTCCCCTCTACTTCCCCCTGGCGCAGACCTACCAACTGCACGCCATCGCCACCTCGGCCACCGACGCCCAGGTGCAGGACGCCGACCAGACCCCCGTCACCTTCCTCGGCAGCGTGAACGTAGACGTGGCCTGGGATCCGCCAGAACAACTCGTAGACGAGATCATCCCCGTCTCCTACATCCTGGTAATCACCAACACCGGCAACCTGCCCACCACCTACGACATAGCCGGCGCGTTTGGCCTGCTGCAAGCACAGGTGATCCCCAATGTGATCACCCTCGCCGCCCACGACTCCGCCAACCTCCTCGTCACCGTCATCCCGCCAGACTATGGCGTCTACACCTTCGACGGCACAGCCACCGCCGGCTCCGTCAGCGACAGCGATACGGCGCTACTGGAAGTGGCCGAACCGACCGTCATTCAGTTGCAGACGGGCGCGACGGGCGTACCGGACGCGGCCCCGACGTTGTGGGGCGGACTCTTCGCCCTGCTACTGGCGGCCACCTGGCTTACCTTCCGCCGCCGCCGCGTCGTGAAAACCCATTAGCGTAGGGGCGAGACAGGCGGGAGACAACGGGTTGAGTTCACTGAAAAAACCGGGTTTTTCGAGTGTCCGGCCGAAATTACCAGAGTGGGTGAGACCACAGTTAATCGTGGTCGGTTAACACCATCGATTTATCAGTTCTAGCAACGCTTTAGAAGGCCGCCCACGTTGCTTGGGTGGTGTCCAACGCGGTGGTGGCACACGATACATTAACAATTCATCGACTGTCCAGATGTGGTCTGTCAATCCCGCTGCGATAGCTGGCGTGCGCGGCACCCAACGATACCCCCTTTCGCCCACAGACAGACGACAACGCAAAGAGCGATGGGGGTCGCAAAGGTTGTACAAACACCCTGTGACATACATACCCACCGTTAAGGTCGCCGTTTGTTGCGCCAGATGCCGCGTGCGCCGGCCCAACCAGCTTAGGCGAGAGCGGAAGGTGGCATTGAGCCGCTCAATGAAAGCGGTATTGATAACACCCACTCCATTTTGCGTCGTGGCAATCAGCTTCTCTACCTGTTGCGGGTCACCCTGAGCCACTCGTCGTTCAACCTCCAGTCCAGATGGCAGACGCCGTTTGATGACTTGCACGATAGCCACTTCGGACCAGGCGTGCCATTGACAACGACCTGGCTGCCCCCAGCGGGGCAACTTGCTGCGGAAACTGCGGCCAAAGGCTTTGACGTAGCCGGGCAAGCCATCCACCGCCAACAACAACGGACGACACAAGGCCATTTGGCGCACCTTGTCCGTCAGGCTTTGCAGCAAGCGCTTATCCCGTCGCGGGCTGATGACGCCACCTAACCAGAGTCGGGTGGATACCATCATCGCCAACGCCATCCACACCGAACCGCCTTGTACCTTGACTTTGATTTCATCCGCTTGCACTTGTTGCAAGTCCAGTGGCTGGCTGGCAATGACCGCTTCATGGACATGTGCGCAATGCACACCCGCTCGTTGCCACCAATTCTTGACCGTGCGCTCATCAAACCCAAAGGCTTTGACGATGGCCTGGACGGGACAGCCATACGCCAGCAAGACGATGACCCACATCACTATTTGCGGGTCGGTGCGCAAGCGATAGAACAATGTCCCTTTGCTGACGGCAAATGTTGTGTTGCAGACATGACAATGACATCGCTTTTCTTTTTGGCTATGGACGGTGATATTGCCTTCACCCCGTTGTCCTCTAGCCGGACAGTCGATATTAGGGCAAAATAGTTGTTCTGGATTCATCATGTCTCCTACTGATTTCGGTTCTGCAAAACTTACCAGTATGCATGATGAATCCTTTTTTGCAAAATTGGCCGTTTTTGACGGTCAACCACGATTTACTGTGGTGCTACCCCAGAGTGGTTCATGTGTAAAAACCCGGTTTTTGGCCTTTTTTCAGTAGAGTCACGGGTTGGTCATTAACAAATCCATTAACGGATGCGCCCTCCTGGAGGGATGCGCCGGAAGGTTTTCGCGTTAAAATTGGGCTTCGTCTTTCCAGCCCGTCTGGAACGGCGCGAAATTCAGGCGAAGAGTGATTTTTGATGACAAAGATTAGCGAAAGCATCCCCCTTTCCCTGGACACGCTGCTGCTGCTGCTGCTGCTGCTGCCACATCTGTGGTTCAATCCGGTGAGTAACGCCCTGTTGGTGTTGGGGATGGTCGTTTACGTGGCGCTGGACATGGCGTTTCCGCGGGCGGAGGAGGTGGGCGGCGTGGTGGCGCGGTGGCTGTACCTGGCGCGGCTGACGATTGTGCTGCTGGCGGTGGTGATGGCGGTGGCGCTGCCGGCAGGTCTCAACATCATGCAGCGGTTGCAGGAAGGGCCGGCCACGCACGCCCACGATGGTTTGATTCAGACAGAGGAGGCGGTGAAGTTCCTTCTTGCGGGCAAAAATCCCTACACCGAGGATTACGTCAACACCCCCATGGCCGACTTCCCCGGACGTGAACCGCCGTTAACCACCGCCCCCCTCTACCACAATGCCTACCTCCCCTTCCTCTTCATCCTTTCCCTCCCTTTTTACAAACTCAGTCAGGCCGCCTGGGGTTGGTACGACCAGCGATTTGTTTACCTGCTGGCCTTCTTTCTCATTCTGCTGCTGCTGCCCCAGTTTGCCCGCCAGCCGCGACGCAAGCTGGCGCTGCTGACGGCCTTTGGCCTCAACTTCCTCTTTGATTTTTACCTGGCGGATGGGCGTAATGACGTGGTGGTGCTGGCCGGGCTGGTGTTGACGACGTTCCTCCTGCTGCGGGGCCGCATCACTATTTCCGCCATCATCCTCGGCTTTACGTTGATGGTGAAGCACTCCGCCTGGTTCTTCCTTCCCTTCTATTTCTGGTATTTGCTGCCCGATGGCCTCAGTTGGCGTGGACTGCGCAACTTGCTGCGGCAAACGTGGCCGATGGCCGCGGTCGTGGCGGCCATTCTGTTGCCGTTTTTGCTCTGGGACGCGCGCGCCTTCGTGGATGACACGGTACTATACATCACCGGGTCCGGCCCGGATAGTTTTCCCATCAAGGGATGGGGATTCAGTACGCTGCTGTTGGCATTGGGCATGATTCCCGTGGCGGAGTCGGCGTTTCCCTTCGGCCTATTTGAGCTATTATTGGGGCTGCCCGTGTTGTTCTGGCTCTTGCGGCGACAGCGAGGGGCGAATGAGTTGTCAAACGTCTGGATGGGGTACGCGCTTTTCTCCTTCACGGTGCAGTATTTTTCCCGTTTTTTTAGTGACAACTACTTCATTTTCATCCTACAGGCCCTCATTATCGCCTTATTCATGAACGAGCAAGCACAAGGCGGCGATTAACGTAACAAACGATCTGATCCGTTGTCCGCGAACAATCGCCTATTGCTAACGGGTGTGTTTCAAATGGGTTGCTCCGGCTGCCCGCGCCGTAGGACAATTTGCCTAAATTGTCCCTTCACGGCGGCGGACAATTCGGCGAATTGTCCTACAGCAAGCAACAGTCAACTAAGATGAAACACGCCCATTGCCAACTTAAGGAATAACTTATGAACTTGATTACGCTGACTGACCCCCGTTCCCCGGCATCTGAAGCCTACCGCCGGTTGCGTACCAACCTCTCCTTTTACAGCCTGGACCACCCGATTCGCAGCCTGGTGGTGACTTCGCCCATGCCGGACGAAGGAAAGAGTACCACGGCGGCGAACCTGGCGGTGACGATGGCGCAGAGTGGCCGACGAACGATTCTGGTGGACTGCGACTTGCGCCGCCCGGCGCTGCATACGCTGTTGGGGCTGCCAGGTGAGCCGGGCCTGACGAATCTGGCGTTGGGGGAGATGTCGGAGCCACCGCTGCGGCAGACGAGTGTGGAGAATCTGTTGCTGCTGCCCGCCGGTCCCGTGCCGCCGAACCCCGCCGATCTGCTGGGGTCGAAGATGATTGATCGCGTGATTGCCGCGCTAATGGAGCAGGCGGACTTTGTTTTGTTCGATGCGCCGCCGGTGCTGGCGGTGACGGATGCGACGGTGCTGGGGGCGAAGGTGGATGGGGTGATGTTGGTGATCAGTGCCGGCAAAACCCGCCGAGACCACGCCATTCGCGCCAAAGAACTCCTGGAAACCGCCAACGTGCGCATCATTGGCGCCACCCTCACCAATGCGCCCCAGGATGCCGGCGTCGGAGACTATTACGGTTAGGGCCAGGGCAGTGGCGTTTTTGGAGTGGAGGCTTTAGCCGGCCATCTGGCTTGACCCGGCTAAAGCCGCGACGCCGATCACCCTATGCGGATTTCGCCAGACTCGAGTTAAGGATTGGCGATAGACATAGAAAAGCGTAGTCTGCTAATCCGCCGCCGTAACGACTTAAAGCTCTCATCTCCGTGTATGCCATGAGGAACGATGCCGCCATGCCTCCCCGCCGTGCCGCGTTCGTGGAAACGCTCCTGGTGGGCGGACTATACCTGCTGCTGACGGCGTTCCTCAGCCGGGGGATGTGGTCGGCGACGCGGCCGGTGCTGGTGGGGTTCGACAATGACGTGTACATCAATCCGTGGGCGGATTGGTGGACGGAGAAGGCGCTCACGGACCCCGACCTGTCGTTGTGGCATACAGATTACCTTTTTTATCCACGGGGGGCGGACCTGACGTACCATAGTTTTAGCCACCTGAACACGGCTGTTTCCCTGCTGCTGCGCCCATTGCTGGGGCGGATCAGGGCGTATAATGTGGCGATTTTGCTGAATTATCCACTGGCGGCGCTGGCGATGTACCAGCTTGCCCGTTATTGGACTGGATCGCGGCGGGCGGCGGTGATTGCCGGCATTATCTTCGCCTTCAACTCCCACAGCCTTTACCAGAGCTGCCACCCCGTCCTCGTCAGCATCTGGTGCTTCCCCTGGACCACCCTCTACCTCCTGCGCGCCCTGCGCGAAAACCGCCCGCGCCTGGCCGCCGTCGCCGCCATCTTCGTCTTCCTCGGCGCGGCAACAAGCACCATCCTTCTGTTCATGCTCATCCTTTGGAGCGGATTCCTCCTCCTCTACCTCCTGCTGGCGCGGGAATGGTCCCGCTCCTGGTGGCGTATCCTGCTCATCTACGTCGCCCTCAGTGGCCTGCTCGTGCTGCCGTTGACCGCGCACCAATTGGCGCAAGCCTTCGGCGCGGGCAACACCAACTTCCTCATCTCCCCCCTCAATTCCATCGTTTCCGACCTGATCGCCCCGCTGCTGCCGCACTGGTTCGTCTGGCTCAAGCGCGGCCTCTATTTCGGCATCATTCCGACCGCTCTGGCCTGGCTGGCGCGCAAGCAGTCGCCGCGCAGCCGCCTCTGGTACTGGCTCCTGCTGGTCGCTTACCTCTTGGGCATTGGTCCCGTGCCGACCTTGCTGGGCAGCAACCTGAACGTGGTACTGCCGTGGTCCACCATCCTGGTGCCCATCCTGCGCAACACCTATCGCTTGAATATCCTGTTGGGACTGGCGCTGGCGATGCTGGCAGCGTTGGGGTGGCAGACGTTGCAGCAGCAAATACGGCAGCCGCGTCTGGCCTGGGTCGTGTGGGGCGTGACGCTGCTGCTGTTGGGCGCCGATTATCTGCCGCTGCCCATGCCCCGCGCGCCGGCGCAAGTGTCTGAGTTTTACACAACCTATCTGGCGGACGTGCCGGCAGATGTGCCTCTGGCGACGCTGCCCGTGGGGCGGCAGGTGGACAAATACTACTTGTACTATCAGACGTATCATCAGCATTCGATTACTGGCGGGGTTATCTCTCGTGCCGGCATAAACACCTTCGCCTTCATTGACAACAATCCACTGCTGGCGGCCAGTCGCCTGGACGATGGTCGTCCCCTGCCTACGCCGGCGGCGGCGCGTGCGGGTGTGGAGCAGTTAGCGCGCCAGGGGGTTGGCTTCCTGGTGATTGCGCGCACTGCCGTGCCGCTGGAACCGGCGGATTACGAGTTTGACGCGGCGGCGTGGGAGAAGCTGATCCCGCTGCCGCCGGTGTTTGCGGATGCGTATCTGGTGGCTTATGATCTGCGCCCGTTGGCAACGACGATCCACGAAAATGGACGACAAACTGCCGGCGGGCAACGCTTTTCGGGCGAGCGGCTGGCTCGTCCGGCGAGGTATGGGAGGGCGTATTGAGTCGATTGAAAATGCCGGCACGCATTCTCTTCGTCACACTGCTGGCGGCGGGCGTCGTCTGGCTGCATTGGCGGTTTGTCGTCACGCCGCTGGATTATGCCAACAAAGACTTCATGAGTCTGTGGACGGGGGGCAAGGCATTGTGGCGCGGCCTGAACCCGTATGATCCCGCCGTTTGGGGACCCCTGCGGGCCGAATATGGCAGCCGTTGGTTCCCAGACCCGCGCGCGCCCTTTCCCTTGTGGACATTTCTGTTGACGGCTCCGTTTGCGCTGCTGCCGCTGCCGTGGGCGGCGGCGGCCTGGCTCACGTTCGGGGAGGGGCTGCTGGCGCTGAGTCTGTTCTGGCTGTTACGGGAGCGGGAGCGCGCCACGCTCGCGCCGGTGGACCTGGGGTTGCTGGTGGTGGGGGCGTTTCTCTCGCCGGCCACGATCCTGGCGTTGATTAACGGGCAGTTGACGTTTGTGCTGCTGGCGTGTCTGGCGCTGGGCGTGGTTTATGCGGGGCGAGGGGAGGAGGGGCGTGCCGGCATTTTCCTCGCCGCCATCCTCCTCAAACCCAACCCCTTCATCCTCTTCGCCCCCCTGTTGGGATTATGGCTCCTTTGGCAACGGCGCTGGCGCACCATCGCCGCCGCCCTGCTCACCACCATTGTCCTGTTCCTCATCACCTGGCTCATTCAACCCGGCTGGCTCTTCGACTGGCTGAATGTCACCGAAAAAGCCGCCGTCGTCACCATCACGCCCACCCTCTGGGGACTGGCGGCGGAGTGGGGCGGGTCCGCGTGGTGGCTGGTGGGGCTGCTGCTGACCATCGCGCTCACCGCCGGCGTGGGGCTGGCCGTTTTTCGCCCGCCGCGCCTGCCGGATGCCGCCGTTTATGCGCTGGCGTTGGCGGCCTCCCTGTTGGTGACGCCCTACGTCTGGACGTATGAACATGTGTTGCTTTATTTGCCCTGGACGGCCTGGTATGCGCGTCAGTCCAGCGCCGGGCGCGCCCGTTTGGGCTGGCTGGCGCAGACGTTGCTCGTGCCCTGGGTCGTCTTTTTGCTGGCGGTGGTGCGCGTGAATGATGTGTATGGTTTGGTTGTGCCGCTGCTGACGTTGTTGGTGGAAGTGGGAGGTATGAGGTATGAGGTATGAGGTATGAGGGGAGTCGTAGGGTTTGCGTTTTGCCGGCATTTCCATGTGGTGATACTCTCAGGGGGAAGGTAGAAGGGTGAGGGCGGAAGGCAGAAGGATGCGCCTCGCCACTCGCCACTCATAACTATTGGAGAGACTGATGAAAGGATTGATTTTGAGCGGGGGGAAGGGGACGCGGTTGTATCCGCTGACGTATTCAAAGGCGAAGCAGTTGATTCCGGTGGCGAATAAACCGGTGCTGTTTCGCGTGATTGAGTCGATACGAGATGCCGGCATCATCGACATCGGCATCGTCGTGGGGCAAACCGCGCCGGAGATCATGGAAGCGGTCGGCGACGGCGCGCGCTGGGGCGTCAAAATCACCTACATCCCCCAACCGGAGCCGAAAGGATTGGCCCACGCCGTCCACATCTCCGCCGACTTCCTCGGCGACGACCGGTTTGTCATGTTTCTGGGGGACAACGTCATTGAAGGTGGGATTAGTCCGTTAATTGCCGAATTTGCCGGCAGCGCCTGGAACAGCCAGATCGTCCTCACCCGCATCGAACACCCGGAGCAGTACGGCGTCGCCGAACTCAACAGCGACGGCAGCATTAAGCGCCTCATCGAAAAACCGAAAGACCCGCCCAGCGACCTCGCCCTCGTGGGCATCTACATGTTCGACCACAACGTGCTGGAAGCGGTGCGGCGCATCAAGCCCTCCTGGCGCGACGAATACGAAATCACCGACGCCATTCAATGGCTCGTGGACCATCAATTCGCCGTCCATCCCTACATTCACGCGGGTTGGTGGATTGATACCGGACGCCCCGACGACATGCTGGAGGCCAACGACCTGGTCCTGGAAGAAATCGACTACCATATTGACGGCTTCGTAGACAGCGACAGCCAGGTAGGCCGCCGCGTCACTGTGGAGCGGGGCGCGGAAATCATCAACAGCATCGTGCGCGGCCCGGCCATCATTGGCGAGAACACGCGCATCATCAACAGCTACATCGGCCCGTTCACCAGCATCTACCATCACGTCCTCGTGGAAAACAGCGAGATCGAGCACTCCATCGTTCTGGAACACACCAAAATCCAGGACATCCAGGGGCGCATCCAGGACAGCCTGATTGGTCGCCACGCCACCATCAACCGCTCCCCCAGCCGTCCCACCTCCCACAAAC
Organism: Ardenticatenales bacterium; assembly: GCA_020634515.1. NCBI lineage: Bacteria > Bacillati > Chloroflexota > Ardenticatenia > Ardenticatenales > Ardenticatenales bacterium. Next base: position 390,387 of record JACKBL010000007.1, read on the forward strand.
TCGCCCTGGGCGATTACAGTCAGGTGGGTATACTGTAACAAATTCGTATTGGACGGTTCCCGGCACTATTGCAAATTACTTTGGGGTGACTACCAGCCTCTCAAGCAAGACCTGCCAGGTTTTGCTTGTTTACGGGGCTGCTTCTCGACGAAATCTGGTGGGTCGAGGTTCGTAGTTCACTGAAAAAACCGGGTTTTTCGAGCATGTGTAAAAACCCGGTTTTGGGCCTTTTTTCAGTAGAGTCGATATTTGTCATCTTGTGGAGGATGGCGACATGTCAATGCATCCAGAAATTGCCCAAGAGAAAATCTCGGTTGAAGGCGGCTTAGGACCTTTCAAAGAGGAAATACCATTAGAGCTTCACATCAAGCCGCTGACTGTCTTCATTGGGCCACAAGGAACGGGCAAATCTTTGTTGAGCCAGCTCCTCTATTTTTTCCGTGACGCCCAATACCTCCTTTCTAATCATTTTAGTCAGGAAAGCCCTGATGCCACTGTCAGGAAGGTCGTTGAAGGAATTCGCGCTGGAGAGTTGACGAATAGAGCTTTGGCTTCTTTTTTGACGACACCCAAAGTGCGCGTCCACTACAGCAGCGAACGTGGCGATCAAAAAGAGATTGCTTTTTATCGGTCTAACCGTCAGATCAATCCCTTGTCTCCCTTCAAAAACGATGTGGCGGCATGGTTACAGCAGGTGATCGATGATCCCTCCGTGTCAGGTAGATTGTTTGCGAAAGCGCTATTCGTGCCGGCGGAACGGACATTTTATTCCCGGTTTATCAATGTTCGCCCGGCGCTTTTGGGGGAAAGCGCCCTTCCCATAACGATGCGGGAGTTCTCCAAGACGTTGAGTCGAGCGGCGGACACACACCAGATGTGGCAGCGCGAGAGAGGAATTCCCCCGGAAGTTCAGCAAATTAACGATATTGTAGCGGCTGAGTTGGGTGGTCGCGCGACCATCGCTACGAGAGGACGTTTTGCGCGACAATGGCAATGGTTGCCGGAGAATAGCCAGCAACCTTTAGAAATTGAGATGGCTTCCTCAGGACAGATGGGGACCTGGCCACTTGTTTCCACTATTCAGGCTTTGTTGGGCTGGCCCGCTTCTCAGCGCCCCCAGTATATCCATATCGAAGAACCGGAAACGCATTTACATCCCGCTGCCCAGGTTGCCATTGTCAAGATGCTGGCTTTCCTTGTGAATCGTGGCTTCAAACTTGTCATTACAACGCACTCGCTAGAGCTTCTGTATGCCATTAACAATCTGATACTGGCGTATCAACGTTTGGGCGAGAGCGAATTACAGAATGGGTTTCCATCCTCGCAAGTGCGATTGAATCCTGAGAATGTGATAGCTTACCTGTTTACGGATGGCACGGCATATCCTGTTATGACGGAGTCAAGCCAAATAGATGAAGGGGTCTTAGGTCGGGTGCTGGGCAATCTGGAAATAGAGTTTAACCATTTGATGGCCCATGGGATTCTGTGGGAATAGGTGTGTTGATGCCTTTGCCATGCAGCGGCCCCCAATTACCCGATATTCCTGCGGTCAGATGCCGGCAAGATGCACAAAAACTGGCCGATTGCTGCCATTTCGTGGGAATTGATGATGAGATTTTACTCCATGAAGAGCAACAAGGTAGACCCTATTACTGGGTGGTTCTACACGCGGATGACACGCCTTTGTGCGCTTGTCACCTGGAACAATATGCTAACTTGGCGGAGAGTGCCGGGGACTGGGTAGGGCGACGCGCGGATTACATGGCCTTGGGATGGTATGGGGGCGACTGTTACTTGCTGGTCATCGAACTGCGCGACATTCTCGTCAACGAGTGGCAGGGTGAGGACAAGCTCGATCAACTCGAAAACTCTATTGCTCAAATCCTGGTCCATCTGAACGAGCAAGTCACCAATGTTGCCGTTTTCAATCAGGCGTGCGATCAACCAGAGCGTTACAAGGTTGCGGGAATTGTCGTTGCGCCTGCCGGCATACGTGGTATCTCCCGTAGCAATTACACGCGGCGCATAGAAAATGCGACATACTCCGCCATTATTACCATGATGCCATCAAATCGTGTCCGTGATTGCCGCATAACCTGGAGCGAATTGATGCTGACCATCACAGTTGCGGACAGGAGTTCGTGAACCTTATGCGCGCTTTGTTGCAGCGGGTGCGTTCCGCCCGCGTCACGGTGGATGGCCGCGTGGTTGGGCAAATCGGGCCGGGGTTTGTCGTCTTCCTGGGCGTGACGCATAGCGACACGACGGCGGAGGCGGACTGGCTGGCGCAAAAAATCGTCGGGCTGCGCTTGTTTGAAGATGAGGCGGGCAAGTTTAACCGCTCGCTGGCGGACGTGGACGGCAGCTTGCTGGTGGTCTCCCAGTTCACGCTGTATGGGGATGCGCGCAAAGGTCGCCGCCCCTCGTTCACGGACGCGGCCCGCCCGGAGCAGGCGGAGCCGTTGGTGGACTATTTCGTGACGCAATGCCGGCATCTTGGCTTCACCGTGGCCACCGGTATCTTCGCCGCCTACATGCAAGTGGAAATCCACAACGACGGCCCCGTCACCCTCATGCTGGAAAAATGAACTCCCCGAAATGCAAAAGGACGCGGACGAGCGCGGCAGAACGCAGATAAAAAACTCCGCGCAATCCGTGGACGGCTCATCCGCCTTCATGTATCACGCCGGGGGAGCAACCGTGCCCATGAACAGACACCAATCCATGACTCGCTATTTACTGCTCGTCCTCATCGTTGCCGGCATCCTGGCGGGATGTGGCGGCGCGTCCACCAACGCCACGCCCACCCCCTTCCCGCCACCCACGGATGCGCACACGGCCACCGTCGCCCCCACGGACGCGCCCACCACCACCCCCGTGCCCTCGCCCGCCGCCGTTGCCGCGCTGCCCACGGCCACGCCGCCTCCCGCCTCGCCTACTTCCACGCCGCTGCCCAGCCCCACGCCCACCTCCGGCCCGCTCAACGATCCCGTGCCCGCGCTGCCCAAAGGGGGCGCGTCTTGCCAGGATTACCCCTGCCCCGATGACGCCGCCGGCTGGGAGGCGCGTATCCAGGTTCCCCCCGGTTTTCACGTGCGCCACTTTGCCGTTGTTGCCGGCAATCCCAACAGCATCACCTTTGGCCCGGACGACCTCCTCTACATCGCCACCATGCAGGGCGCGATCTGGACTCTGGACCCACAAGGCGAGGCCACCCTGTTTCAAGATGGCTTCGTCGTGCCCGTGGGGCTGGCCTTCCAGCCGGGCACGGATCGTCTTTACGTCTCCAGCCGCGCCGGAGGGAGCGAGGCGCAAATTTCCGTCATCGCCGAGGGGGCGACGCAGCAGGTATTGGGCGGCATTCCCTGCTGCTACGCCGGGCTGCACGCCGCCAATGGCCTTGCTTTTGGCCCCGATGGATACGGCTACGTGGCCGTGGGCGCGCGCGCGGACCACGGGGAAGTGCTGGACACGGACCAACAAGACACGCTGCATCCGTGGGAAGCGAGCGTGCTACGCTTCAGCCCGGATGGTCAGGAAGTGGAGGTGTACGCGCAGGGGCTGCGCAACGCTTACGACATCGCCTGGGACGCCAGTGGTAGGCTGTTTGCCGCCGATAATGCCCCCGACTTTGGTCCGCCGGACGAGTTTCACCTGGTGCTGCCGGGGAAGATGTACGGCTATCCGTGGTACGAGTGTGACACTTGCTTCCCCGCGCCCGCGGACGTGACCATTGAGCCGCCGTTGTACGAATTGCTCCCCCATGTGGCCCCCACGGGCATCACGGCGTACACGGCGGAGCAGTTCCCCGGCTATTACAACAACATATTCCTCGCACTGTGGAGCGCGTTTGAGGGGGCGCAAAAGATAGTGCGTTTTGGTCCTGGCGGGGAGGGGATGACGGATTTTGCCACGGGGTTTGCCGAGCCTGCGGACGTGACGGTTGGCCCGGATGGCAGCCTGTATGTGGCGGATTGGGCCACGGGGGTGGTTTTCCGCATTTTTTACGGAGAATAGGGCGTGGACGGGTACGGATAAATCCAAATCTGCGAAATCTGCGAAATCTGTGATGGTTTTTGTCGCCTGTGTTTTCCGGGCGCGGGATGGGTATAATCAGGAGTATGAATCTGGCTGCCATTGCCGGCAATTACGCTGCCGTACAAGACCGAATCGAACAAGCCGCGCGAAATGCCGGCAGAAACCCCCAAGAAATCACCCTCGTCGCCGTCACCAAAACCTGGCCCGCGGAAGTCGTGTTGGCGGCCTACGAAGTGGGAATGCGCCACTTTGGCGAAAACCGCCCCGAAGAAATGGCTGCCAAACGACAGGCTGTCGAATCTGTACTGGGCGCGAACAGCGGTATCGTCTGGCACGGCATCGGAACCACGCAAAGCCGCAAAACCGAACTGGTCGCGGAAAGCGCGGATGTGTTTCATGCGCTTGACCGCTTGAAAATAGCCCGCCGCCTCTCGGTTCAATTGAGCGAACTGGGGCGCGAACTGCCCACCTTGCTGGAAGTTAACATCACCGGCGAGGCCAGCAAAGCCGGCTTTGACTGCACCCATTGGGAAACCGACCCGGCGCAACAAGACGCCTTGCTGGCGGCCATCGCCGAAATACGGCAACTGCCCGGCCTGAGTCTGTGCGGTCTGATGACGATGGCCCCCTGGGACGCGCCCCCCGCCGACCTCCACGCCACCTTTGCCCGCGCGCGGCGGCTGGCGCAATGGCTGACCGCCCACGCCCTACAAACAGATTGGCGCATCCTCTCCATGGGCATGACGGATGACTTCGAGATCGCCATCGCCGAAGGCGCCACGCACGTGCGCGTTGGGCGCGCCATCTTCGGCGAACGAGTGCGGCGATAACCATGCTTTCTGCCGTCATCCTTCTGCCTTTTTATCTGTATCCGCGTTCCACTTTTGCAGGGGGCGAGCTTCTAGCTCGCCCTACGTGGTATTCTCGAAGGAGACTTCACCGGCTGCCGCCGACCACCATGAATGAAAATGATATGCCGTCGTAGCCCGATTTTCCCAATCGCCCTACATTTTCAGAGGAGACTTCACCGGCTGCCGCCGACCACCATGAATGAAAATGATATGCCGTCGTAGCCCGATTTTCCCAATCGCCCTACATTTTCAGAGGAGACTTCACCGGCTGCCGCCGACCACCATGAATGAAAATGATGTGCCGTCGTAGCCCGATTTTCCAAATCGGGCGGGCGATTTGGAAAATCGCCCTACATTTTCGAAGGAGTTCCCCATGCTGTACCAAGTCATTAACACTATCTTTTCCCTGATAAGCCTGCTCGTGTTTGTGCGTGTGCTGTTGTCATGGGTGCGGGTTGACCCCTACAACCCGCTCGTGCGTATGCTCTACGAAGTAACTGACCCCATCCTGGTTCCCTTCCAGCGCCTGATTCCCCCGGCGGGGGGGCTTGATTTCAGCCCGATCATTGCCCTGGTGGTGCTGGATTTGCTGCGTCGGCTGCTGCTGAGCCTGGTGTGAGGGTGGCGGCGATGACCACGCACTTTTTGCTCATTCGCCATGCGCAGACGAACTGGAATGTGGCCGGGCGCTGGCAGGGGCAAATGGATGTGCCTCTCAATGAGACGGGGGTGGCGCAGGCGGGGGCGTTGGCCCGGCGTTTGCGCGACTATCCGATCACGGCTGTCTACAGCAGTGATTTGCGGCGGGCGGCGCAGACGGCGCGTGTGGTGGGGCGGGCGCTGGGGGTGTCTGTGGTGTTGGATGTGGCGTGGCGGGAGCGACATGCCGGCATTTTCCACAGCATGACCACCGCCGAACTAGCCGCCCACTATCCCCAGGCCCGGCAAAACGGCCTACTCATGCACCCCCCCGGCGGCGAAAGCCACGCCGACGTCCACCAGCGCGTCATGTGTGCCTACCAAAACCTGCTGCAACGCCACGCGGGGGAGATGATCGCTATCGTCAGCCACGGGGGAACCTTGCGTATGCTCCTGGGGTACGTTCTCGGCGTCCCCCTTGAGAGCTTCGCCCCCTTCGTCCTGCACGGCAACACCGGCCTCAGCCGCATCGAAGTCCGCCCCGACCGTCCCCCCTTCGTCAGTCTCCTCAACGACACGGCTCACCTGGAATTGAGCCTGTAGTCGGCGCCTCAGGGGCCGGCGGGGCAGGGCGGCTTCTCGAAATAATTCACGCGCACGCTCTCGCTCCCCGAATCCACGCGCAAACTCCCCGGATTGTCGCGGCAGGCAGCCCACTTGTACCGAAAAACGGGACCATCCTGCAACAGATCATCGTGATAATACCGATACTCGCCCGTGCCACCATACGCCGTGACCGTCACCTGGGCGACGACGTTGCCATCCGCGTCCGGCGTACCCGTCCACACAATCGCGTAGTTGAACCCTAACGGTCCGGAAACCGTTGGCGTCGGCGTGATTGTGGCCGTGGCCGTCACGGTTGGCGTGGCCGTGACCGTGGGCGCGCCATGCGGCGGCGGCGTGCCCACCGCGCGCGTCTGGATGGGCGTGAAAGTGGGGAGGGGGATCGCCGTGGGGCGTTCGCCCGTCGGCGCGCCGTCTTCCGTGGTCGCCGTGGCCGGCAGCGTGGGGGGCGCGCCTCCCGGCGTCAGCGTGGGCGGGGGCGGCAGCGGCGGCGTCTCATTGCCGCCAATCGGCGCATTGCACGCCAGCGCCGCCAGCGCCAGCAAGCTAATCAGAAATGCAAACCATGGGATCAATCTGGACTTAGACATGCGTTTCTCACCTATCGCCTCAGTTGTCGGGATGAAAGCGTGGATTATGTTGATTATAGCATGGCTCATGACAATCGGGCGCGATAGATGGAAAGCGTATGCCGGCAGCAGGCCAATTGCCGGAATCCACCCCGCGCGCGGATTATAGCGTGGACGTCCGTGCTGTTTTATACTTGCCGGCAACTTGAATGTGTAAGAGGTGACTTCTCCGAAAAAAGGATGTCTTAAAATGAGCAAACCCACATATGGTGGTTTCCCGCTTTGTTTTTGACGCAGAAACCAGAATATATGGGTTTCGCCTCAACTTGTCGGCTTTTTTTCGTTCACTGAAAAAACCGGGTTTTTCGAGTGCCCGGCCAAAATTACCAGAGTGGTTCATGTGTAAAAACCCGGTTTTTGACCTTTTTTCAGTAGAGTCAATATTTCTGCTTGTATAATTGTGAGGCAACGAAACCAAACAATTCACAAGCAGGTGTAAACATTGTCCCAAAAAACGCGTTCATACACCAGCGATTTGACCGATGAC